>JAPUHH010000190.1 GCA_027297825.1 Gammaproteobacteria bacterium | reverse complement strand
GAGAGTTCGAGTCTCTCCTTTCGCACCAAAAGTTTTGCACGATAATGATGTAATCAGAGTTGGTGGGTCTAGCATGGATATACATGCATGATATATGTAATGAGTACGATAGATTATCGTTAGTACGGATAGCTACAGTTGCATATGATTTAGCATGAATGAAACTGGAAATAATGTGTATTAAGCACGATGGGCTATAGCGAGCACAGATTACTTTGCACAATAATTGAGGTAGACAGAATGTGTGTTGAACAAAACTGAAAATTTTGTGCAGTAGGCACGATGGATGATAACTAGCAAGGATTGAGTAGAACGATTGCGCAGCAATAAATACGATTTAGCACTAAAGAATAGAGCCGGATAAACAACGGTGGTGCGTTTTAGTGGCATTTCGTTAATGATCACTGGCTAGGATCTGTACATATTCCGACTTTATAAACGATATAACAACATCATTTTACGTAAAACAACTATTATGCAAGTCTCTCTAGAAACGACCGGCGCATTAGAGCGCAAGATGACGATAGAAGTACCGGCTGAAAAAGTAAGCTCTGCGATGCAGCAAAGATTACAAAGAATGAGCCGAGAGGTGAAGATTTCAGGATTTCGGCCTGGGAAAGTTCCTATGCGTGTGGTCACGCAACGGTTTGGCAAGCAGATATTCCAAGAGGTTGTCGCGGATACCATGCAGTCGACCTATCAAGAAGCTATTCAGCAAGAAAAATTGCGCCCCGCGGGTAGTCCTCAGATCGAGCCATTAAATTTAGAGGCCGATCAGGATTTGAAATACATTGCCACGTTCGAAGTGTATCCGGAAATTAATTTAGCCGACATCAGTGAAGTTGAGATCGCGATTGCAGAAGTAGAGATAGCGGAAAGCGATATTAATAGCATGCTAGATAAGTTGCGTGCACCAAAGATGAAGTGGAATGAGATCGCGCGTAAGGCAAAAAAAGATGATCAAGTGACTATCGATTTCAAAGGTTCGATAGAGGGAGAATTTTTTGAAGGTGGGAGCCAAGATGATTTCCCTATTGTATTAGGCAGTGGTTCCTTGTTACCAGAGTTTGAAGAGCAGCTTTTTGACGTAATAAAAGATGAAGAAAAGTCGTTTGAGGTAACTTTTCCGAAGGATTACATGCAAAAAGACTTGGCTGAAAAAGTAGCGACTTTTGTCATTAAAGTGAAAAAAGTTGAAGCAGGTGAATTACCAGCACTTGATGAAGATTTTGTTAAAGAATTTGGTATAGAAGATGGCAACTTAGATGCTTTGAAAGAACAGCTTAAAAGCAATATGAGTGTAGAGCTTGAGCAGCGTAAGAAAGCATTTGTGAAGGGCCGAGTTATGCAGTCTCTATTTGACACCAACGAATTTGAGATTCCTAATGCTTTGGTAAAACAGGAAATCGAAGCGCTTCGCAAACAAAGCATGAATGAAATTAAAGTGAAGGACGAATCGAAATTGCCCGACTCTTTGTTTGAAGAGGAAGCAAAACGAAGAATATCACTAGGCTTAATTATTGGTGAGATCGTGCAGAAAAATGAACTGCAGTTGGATAGCGACAAAGTCACTGATCAGCTAAACATGATTGCATCCAGTTACAATCAGCCAGAAGAAGTGATTCAGTACTATAGAAATAATGTGCAGGCGATGGCGAGCGTTGAATCGTTGGTAATGGAAGAGCAAGTGGTAGACTGGGTGCTTAATCAAGCTAAGAAAACTTCTAAATCATTTACCTTCGACGAATTTGTAAACAAGCAAGTTTAAAACTTTCTAAATAGGTGGCTAATATGGGAAATATGCAATCGAACTCCGGAGCTCAGAACACGCAGGCATTAAATCTTGTGCCGATGGTGGTAGAGCAAACTGCGCGTGGTGAAAGAGCGTATGATATTTATTCGCGCTTATTAAAAGAGCGAGTTATTTTTATCGTCGGCACAATAGAAGATCAAATGGCGAATTTGGTTGTCGCACAACTGCTATATCTAGAATCTGAAAATCCTGATAAAGATATTTCTATTTATATTAATTCGCCAGGTGGATCAATTAGTGCAGGCATGGCGATTTACGACACCATGCAATTTACCAGTCCGGATGTAAGCACCTTATGTATAGGGCAAGCCGCAAGCATGGGCGCCCTATTGTTAGCCGGTGGCGCGCAAGACAAACGCTATGCATTGCCACATTCACGCGTCATGATTCTCCAGCCATTAGGTGGGTTCCAAGGCCAAGCGTCCGACGTTGATATTCATGCGCGAGAGATATTAAAAATTCGCGAAGAATTGAATATCATATTAGCGCATCATACCGGAAAGCCGGTAGAGCAAATTGCTCAAGACACGGAACGAGATCACTTTTTAAATAGTGTCGAGGCTGAGGAGTACGGTTTAATTGATAGTGTATTAGACAAGCGCGAGAAAAAGCCGCAGGCTAAATGATGAATAACCATTTGTTTTCAATAGGTTGGGGTAAGCGGTCAAATTTTACGCATGATAAGCACTGCACATCATTATAAATTAAGCGTATAGTCACACTAACTAGAGTCATTAATCCTTATGGAATATCTGTGTTATTCCACTTGAAATTAAATTTATATATCGGCATCTTAAAGAGATACAGATGCTCGGTAAGTTACTATGAGTGACGACAATACAACTAAGGACCAGGAAAGCGGCAAGCTGCTTTATTGTTCTTTTTGTGGCAAAAGCCAACATGAAGTTCGAAAGCTAATAGCTGGGCCATCCGTTTTTATTTGTGATGAATGTGTCGAGTTATGCAATGACATTATTAAAGAGGAGATGCAAGATCAGTCTCCTGCTGGCACTGCCAAGCTTCCTAAGCCCGCCGAAATCAACGCTATTCTTGATGAATATGTCATAGGCCAGGAACGTGCCAAAAAAGTTTTAGCCGTTGCGGTGTATAACCACTATAAACGACTTGATGCGCGAAGTTCGAGCAAGAGCGCAGTCGAACTGACAAAAAGTAATATTCTTTTGGTGGGTCCAACCGGTACTGGTAAAACTTTATTAGCGGAGACGCTTGCGCGTTTGTTAAACGTTCCGTTTACGATTGCTGATGCTACAACCCTAACCGAAGCGGGCTATGTTGGTGAAGATGTTGAAAATATTATTCAAAAGCTATTACAAAAATGTGATTACGACGTAGATAAAGCGCAAACGGGGATCGTGTATATCGACGAGATCGATAAAATTTCTCGCAAATCAGACAACCCTTCTATTACACGTGATGTATCTGGCGAAGGCGTACAGCAAGCATTGTTAAAATTGATTGAAGGCACTATCGCGTCAGTACCTCCGCAAGGTGGTCGCAAACATCCACAGCAAGAGTTTTTGCAAGTCGATACGAGTAATATTTTATTTATCTGTGGTGGAGCATTTGCTGGGTTAGATAAAGTTATTTTGGACCGAACGGAAAAAGGCGGCATAGGATTTTCTGCCGAAGTACTGAACAAAGGAAATGCCATCAAGCTAGGTGAGATTCTGCATAACGTAGAACCGGAAGATTTAATTCGCTACGGACTTATTCCAGAATTTGTCGGACGTCTACCGGTGGTCGCAACACTAGAAGAGCTTGATGAAGAAGCGCTAGTGCGAATATTAACGGAACCAAAAAATGCAATTACCAAGCAATACCAGCGCTTGTTTGACATGGAAGGCGTCGATATAGAATTTCGTGAAAATGCGCTTTCTGCCGTTGCGCGAAAGGCCATGGATCGTAAGACCGGTGCTCGAGGATTGCGGACGATACTGGAGAATGTTTTATTAGATACCATGTACGAAATTCCCTCACAAAGTGATATAGGTAAGGTGGTGGTGGATGAATCCGTCATACTTGGGGATTCAAAGCCCTATTTAATCTATGAAAGCACTGAGTACGATAAAGCAGCATCAGACGACTGAGTTGTTTCTAAATGAGCGTTTGAGCTCGTTTGTATACCCGGTTGTACGCCAAAAGGCCTTGAATTTTTATCTAAAACTCCCCATGTTATGGTTAACCACCAGGCATCAATAACCTAGGTTCCAAAGTTGATATATACAACTAAATGACCATTTTAAAAGCTTATCTAAGAGACCTATTCCTATGAGTGAAAAGCAAACCCCAGTCGAATCGATCGAGCAAGCTGCAATGACCGTTCCCGTGTTGCCGCTTCGTGATGTGGTGGTCTATCCGCATATGGTCATACCTTTGTTTGTAGGCAGAGAGAAATCGATTAAGGCATTAGATGCGGCCATGTCCGATGACAAACAAATTTTATTGGTGGCGCAAAAAAGTGCAGAACTTGATGATCCTGGTATTGATGAAATACATCAAATTGGCACTTTATCGACCATTCTGCAATTGCTTAAACTACCCGATGGCACTATTAAGGTTCTCGTCGAAGGTGTGGAACGTGCGCATGTCGAAATGTTTTTAGAAGATGAAGACTATTTTAGTGCGCAAATTTCATTACTTAAACCTGAAGATCAGACTGAAGATGAAAAAGAAATAGACGCTTTAGCGCGCTCTGTGACCAATCTATTTGAGCAATACGTAAAACTAAATAAAAAAATCCCACCTGAAGTGCTAACTTCATTAGCAGGGATCGATGAGCCTACGCGACTTGCAGATACGATTGCTGCACATATGTCTTTAAGATTAGATGAGAAGCAGCATGTGCTTGAAATTAGCGGTGTTCGCGAACGTTTAGAGCATCTCATTACATTGATCGAAAGTGAACTGGATGTATTGCAAATTGAGAAGCGTATTCGTGGCCGCGTTAAGCAGCAAATGGAAAAATCTCAACGCGAATACTATTTGAATGAGCAGATGAAAGCGATTCAAAAAGAATTGGGCGAGATTGATGAAGCCCCGGATGAAGTGGGGGAACTGGCCGAAAAAATTGAAAAGGTCGGTATGTCCAAAGAAGCTAAAAAGAAAGCCACGTCCGAGCTCAATAAGCTTAAGATGATGTCGCCAATGTCGGCAGAAGCCACGGTAGTGCGTAATTACATTGATTGGTTAGTGGGCGTACCCTGGAAGAAGAAATCCAAAGTACGAAAAGATTTAGCGGCCGCAGAAAAAATCTTAGAAGAAGATCATTACGGCTTAGAGAAAGTTAAAGAACGTATCATTGAATTTCTTGCAGTACAGCAGCGCGTGCAGAAATCTAAAGGACCCATATTATGTCTAGTAGGTCCTCCAGGTGTGGGTAAAACCTCAATTGGAAAATCGATTGCTAGAGCTACGAAGAGAAAATTCACGCGTATGTCGCTAGGCGGAGTGCGTGACGAGGCGGAAATTAGAGGACATCGACGCACTTATATAGGCTCCTTACCTGGCAAGATTATTCAAAACTTGTCAAAAGTCGGCGTACGTAATCCATTATTTTTATTCGATGAAATTGATAAAATGGCGATGGACTTTCGTGGCGATCCGGCTTCTGCAATGTTGGAAGTTCTAGATCCAGAGCAAAACCATACCTTTGGAGATCACTACCTAGAGGTCGATTTTGATCTGTCAGATGTAATGTTTGTGGCGACCTCCAATAGTTTGAATATTCCTGGGCCCTTATTAGATCGTATGGAAGTAATTCGTTTGCCTGGGTATACCGAAGACGAAAAGAAAAATATTGCCATGCGTTATCTTGTGCCCAAGCAGTTAAAAGCAAATGGTTTGAAGGATGGTGAAATTCATATTGGTGATGCCGCGGTTCGCGACATCATTCGTTTTTATACGCGTGAGGCAGGGGTGCGTAATTTAGAACGAGAAATATCAAAGATTTTCCGCAAAGTTGTAAAATCAATTGTGCTTGGTGAAAGTAAAGAACACATTTCTATTACGCCTAGAGTCTTGCAGAAGTATCTAGGTGTGAAGCGCTTTCGCTATGGATTGGCAGAAGAGAATGATCAAGTGGGTCAAGTCACGGGCTTGGCGTGGACCGAGGTCGGTGGCGAGCTTCTCACCATTGAAGCAGTGGTGGTCCCAGGCAAAGGTAAAACCCGCCACACTGGGCAATTAGAAGATGTCATGCAAGAGTCTATACAAGTGGCGCATACCATCGTTCGTAGTCGGGCTGAGATTTTAGGCATCGCAGCTGATTTCTATGAAAAATTCGATATCCATATCCATGTGCCAGAAGGCGCGGTCAAAAAAGATGGCCCTAGTGCAGGTGTCGGCATGACCACAGCCATTGTTTCAGCACTGACCAAAATACCGGTTCGAGCCGATGTGGCGATGACGGGAGAAATTACTTTGCGAGGCGAAATTTTGCCCATTGGGGGCTTAAAAGAGAAGCTTTTGGCCGCTCATCGGGGTGAAATTAAAACGGTAATGATCCCGAAAGAGAATGAAAAAGATCTAACCGAGATTCCTAAGAATATCAAACAAAAGCTTGAAATCATTCCAGTACAGTGGATTGATGAAGTGCTGCAAGTCGCGTTAGTCAGGATGCCAGAACCACTCTCGGATTCTGAAGTGGTGGATACTATAGCGGCGAAGCGTAAGAAATCAGCTTCGAAAGGCAAGCCGGCTCAGGCGCATTAGTTATCTATTTAAGTGCTATCTTAGTTGACTTGCTTTGGAAGCGCTTGGTATAACACCTGCGTTCAATGATGTTTTAACGACACAATCATCAAAAATCAATTATCAACAATTGTCCCTAAGCTTATCTCGGTCGCTAGTACTGAGATTTGCGAACAGTTAGTGTTTATTAAATTTAACTTGCGGTCAGATAGACTGCATATCAACTTTTAGAGGAGTTTGGCTCAATGAATAAAAGTGAACTTGCTGAAGCCGTAGCAGAAGCGGCAAACCTTTCTAAAGCAGATGGTGCACGTGCGGTAGATGCGGTGATTGATACGATCTCAAATACTTTGAGTAGTGGGGATAATGTCGCATTAGTTGGGTTTGGGACCTTTCAGGTGAAAGATCGCAGCGCACGCATGGGTCGTAATCCGCGCACCGGTGAAACCATCCAAATTAAAGCATCAAAAGTGCCCAGCTTCAAGGCTGGCAAAGGCTTAAAGGATGCCGTAAACTAGCGCGCCTTTCGGGGTGCTTAGCTCAGCTGGTAGAGCGTCGCCCTTACAAGGCGGATGTCGGGGGTTCGAATCCCTCAGCACCCACCAAGTATGATGGAGTGGTAGTTCAGCTGGTTAGAATACCGGCCTGTCACGCCGGGGGTCGCGGGTTCGAATCCCGTCCACTCCGCCATTTATTCATATGGGAATATGAAGTGCGAGCGTAAATAGATACCATCTATTATGATAATGCTCGAGATATAAAATCTTTGAAATTGTCACGGAGTATGCGCTTCGTGACAAAATTCATTCTCACGTACTAGTAAATAATCATGATTCTTGAAATTCGTGACTGAACATATTTGCAAGGATGTAAAATAAAAAATGCTTATTGAGATCAGAGACAAAGCCAGTAGTTGGGTGGCTTACATTATTATTGGTTTGTTGATCTTGTCTTTTTCGCTCTGGGGCATACAAGAATATTTTGGCGGTGGTAGCGCACCACCGATTGTTAAAATCAATGGCAGAGAGATTACACAACCTGAATTTAATCGACAATTTCAACAGCGCAAGCAAGTATTGCAATCTATATTAGGCAATAACTACGCGCAGCAATATCCAGACGAGAGCGTTATCAAGAAACAAGTGATCGATGACATGGTGCGTTCAGAATTATTGCGTCAAGAAGCCACCGATGCAGGCTTTCGCATTAGCAATACTAGTTTAGTAAAAAGAATTCAACAAATCCCGCAATTTCAAAAAGATGGCAAGTTTGATCCAGCGAAGTATGAGCGTCTATTGCAATCCCAGCGTTATAGTAAACCTCAGTTTGAAAATGAGTTGCGCGAGCAAGATAAATTGCGACAGTTTGAAACTGCATTAGCGGCTTCTTCTTTTATGCCTAAAGCGGATTTGCAGCGTTTTCAAAAATTATCTGAGCAGTCACGCGACTTCAAATATGTATTAGTCAAAGTGGATCCTGAAACCGTAAAAGTTTCTTCTGCAGAAATAGAAAGTTATTACCAAGAAAATCAGCGACTGTTTCAAAATCCAGAAAAGGTAAAACTTGCCTATATAGAATTAAAAGAAGAAGAATTAATAGAGCAGGCTGACGTATCGGTAGATGATGCACGCGCGATATATGATGGGCAGATTGAGCGTTATATGACGAGTGAGTTACGTAAGACACGCCAAATTTTAGTCAAAGTGCCAAATGATTTAGCGGCCGATGCTGCGGAATGGGGTGCAGCTTTAGATAAGGCAAATGGTTATGCGCAACAGCTAAAAGAGGGGGCTGCATTTGAAGACTTGGCTAAGCAGTATTCTGAAGATCAGCTATCCGCAGGAAAAGGTGGGGAGATCGGTTTTATTGCTCGTGGCGACTTTGCCAGCACTGAATTACAAGAAGCTTTGTTTGCGTTAGAGCTAGGCGAGATCAGTAAGCCCATTCGCACAGAGCAAGGCATCCAAATATTGAAGCTAGATGAAATTCAAGCGTCAGAGCAAAAGCCATTTGAAGATGTGCAGGAGCAGATTGTCAATGAGCGTAAAGGTCAATTAGCCCAACAACAGTTTATCGAAATCGCAGATGAACTTGCTAACCTAATGGCTGAGCAACCGGATGAATTGCTAGAAGCCTCTGAATCATTTGATTTAGATATTAAGCCAACCGGTTGGTTGGCGCCTACGAGTAATGCCGAGATTTTTGCATATCCAAAAATTCAAGCCTTGGCCTTTTCAGATGATGTTTTATACGAAGGTTTAAATAGTGAGTTGGTTGAAGTGGCGGATGGGCATGTCATCGCCTTCCGTATGCTGGAACATAAAAAATCTGAGCAAAGACCTTTAGAGCAAGTCAGTGATGAAATCAGTAAAGTGTTAGTGGTGCGTAAAGCTGCAGAACAATCCATCGCTAAAGGTCAAGAGCATCTTGCGCAAATGCAAACCGACAATTCTTTAGAGCAGTTATCTGCGGAAAATTCACTTGAGCTAATCAGTCATGGCGCATTACGTCGTGATGATAATCGTGTTCCAAATGCGATCAGTGAGCATGCTTTTAACTTGTCGCGACCTGCATCTGGCAAACCTACTGTCGATGGCATTGCGCTACCCGATGGAAGTTATGCCTTAGTCGAATTGCATGAAGTTATTGATGGTGCCGAAGAGCTCGACGATGAAAAAGCCTTACAGCTATCACAACGCGTCAATTATGGTCGTAGAGAATTCAGTGCAGTGGTAGAGGCGATTAAAGAAAAATCCGAAGTGCAAGTATTCGAAAATAATCTGTAGCGTAATATTGCGCTTCAGTCCCAAAAATTTAGTATAGTCTCAAGCCATGCAGCTTAAGCTTCATTGGCAAATTCTTATTGCACTGCTGCTTGCAGTCTTGGTGGGTTTGGCGGTCAGTCCCGATACCAGTCTATTCGGTATTTCATTACTCTCCATTTTTGATTTTGTCGGCAAACTGTTCTTAAACGCATTAAAAATGATCATCGTGCCGTTAATTGTGTCATCGATCATCGTTGGTGTAAGTGGCTTAGGGTCCAGTGATGCATTTGGTCGCTTAGGTACCAAAACACTGCTTTACTATGTCGTCACCAGCACCCTTGCCATCCTCATCGGTATTACCGTCGTAAACATTATTCAACCCGGCATTGTGGACGGAGTGCCTGCCAAAGAGATTTTAGGTTTAAGTGCGGATACCAGTGATGTCATCACCAAGGTGGAAGGAAGATCTGCCTCGGACGTTGTGGGAATATTCCTACGCATGATTCCGACGAATATTATTCGTGCCGCAGCAGAAGGGCAGATGTTGGGGCTTATTTTCTTCAGTTTGTTGTTTGGTTTTTTTATGACCAGAATCAAACAACAAACAAGTCAACTGTTGCAATCATTTTGGCAAGGTGTGTTTGATGTCATGATGCTAATTACCGACTTAGTGATGAAGTTTGCGCCCATTGGTGTGTTTGCGCTGGTTGCTAAAGTCGTCACCATTTCAGGCATTGAGGTCTTTAAACCATTGCTGACATTTTTCTTTACCGTGCTTATTGCACTACTCATTCATATTGCAGTCGTCATGCCACTGCTGTTACGGTTTATTGGCGGTGTTAGTCCCATTAAACATTACCAAGCCATGGCGCCCGCTTTGCTTACCGCATTTTCCACTGCGTCGTCTTCGGCAACCTTGCCAGTGACGATGGATTGTGTAGAAGATCGTGCCGGAGTTTCAAATCGCGTAACGAGTTTTGTATTGCCGCTGGGATCGACGGTCAACATGGATGGCACGGCATTGTATGAATGCGTCGCGGCGATCTTTATTGCACAAGCCTATGGGTTGGATTTAACCATTGCGACGCAATTTTCCATTGTGGTGTTGGCGTTGATGACCTCAATTGGTGTCGCAGGGATACCATCGGCAAGTTTAGTGGCAATTGCGATAATTTTGGCGGCGATTGGTTTGCCGGCAGAAGGCATTGGTTTAATTTTGGCAGTGGACCGGGTGTTGGATATGTGTAGGACTAGTGTGAATGTATTTAGTGATTCATGTGGGGCGGTGATTATTGGGCGTACAGAGGGGGAGAGGGATATATTGGCGGCTTAGGTTGAGTTTATTTGCGGATTTCGTTTTTGTTGCTGGGTATTCGTACCCAGGGTGTTGAGGCTCTTTTGTTTCGCCAAAAGTACCCAAAAGCATTTGCGCCGAAGATCATGTTAATTTTGCGATGCTCGTTGAATTTGTCGGCTCACCAACTCGCTAACGCTCGACCGCTATTCATGGTGGCCGAAATAAATTAACTGTAACCCGACATTCCAACAATATTAAATCCTGCATCCACGTAGGTTATCTCACCCGTAATTCCGCTGGCTAAATCACTGCACAAAAATGCAGCGGTATTGCCCACTTCTTCGATGCTGATGTTTTTACGTAGCGGTGCGTTTTGCTGCACATGGTTGAGCATTTTTCGAAAGTCAGCAATTCCAGCCGCTGCGAGGGTGCGGATAGGGCCGGCTGAGATGCCGTTCACGCGGATGCCATCTGGACCCAGCGCATAGGCCATATAACGGATATTGGCCTCTAGGCTGGCTTTGGCGAGTCCCATGACGTTGTAGTTGGGCATGGCGCGTACAGAGCCCATATAAGTGAGGGAAACGATAGCACCATTACGGCCTTTCATCATCGAGCGAGCCGCTTTGGCGAGGGCCGTTAAGCTGTAGCTGCTGATCTCGTGAGCAATTTTTGAACCTTCTCGGGTGGTCATTTCGACAAAGTCACCGGTCAGCTCTTCTTTGGGGGCAAAGGCGGCGGAATGTACCAGAATATCTAAGCCATCCCAGCTTTTGTCTAGCTCACTAAATAGTTGGGTGATTTCGCTATCGCTGCCTAAGTCACAGGGTAGAGTGATTTCTGCGCCACATTGGGCGGCAAATTTTTCCACACGAGCTTGGAGTTTTTCGTTTTGATAGGTAAAGGCAAGTTCGGCACCTTCACGCTTCATCGCTTCGGCAATGCCCCAAGCGATGGATCGATTGCTTGCGATGCCTACAATCAAAGCGCGTTTGCCAGCTAAAAATCCCATAGTTAGTTCCGTGATGTTATTGGTTTAGAGGTTAAAAATTATACTTATTGCAAGGCTAGACTGAATTATTTTGGCTAGTTATCAGTCTATAATAGTGTCACAGGGAAGAATAATTATTCATTAATAGATTATCATAAACTCATCACGTGAGCAGTCGTTCAGTAATCCTCTTTTTATTTATCACAACATGCATGATGAGCGCATGTGGTGATGGCACTTGGAATAATCCTTATCCAAGTGAATCTGATGCAGCAGACGTAATCTATTCTTCTTTTAGTGAGCGACCTAAACGCCTTGACCCTGTCAGTTCTTATAGTGGCAATGAATACCAATTTATTGCGCAGATTTATGAACCGCCATTACAATACCATTACTTGTTGCGACCCTATACGTTAATTCCCCTAGCTGCAGAAGCCATGCCGCAGGTGCGTTATTTGAATGCTAGTGAGCAAGAAGTTTCTGAAGACGAAATTTCTAACATTGCATATTCTGAATACGTTATTTCAATTCAACCGGGGATTTTCTTTCAACCGCATCCTGCATTCGCCAGTGATGAGCAAGGTAATGCAAAATATTTGGATTTAACCGAAGAGGATTTAGACAATATTTATGTGTTAAGTGATTTTGCTGCAACCGCCTCACGTGAACTAACGGCAGCCGATTATGTCTACCAAATCAAACGTGTTGCCAGTCCATTTTTACATTCACCTATTGCTGGTGTGATGCGTGAATACATTGTGGGGTTTGATGAGTTTCGCAAACAAACCGGTGAGCAGTATGAAGAACAAAAAAGTGTTTGGCAGGATCTGCGTAGTTTGGATTTGGCCGGTGTGAAAATTGTTGATCGCTATACTTATAAAATCCGTATTAAAGGTAAGTATCCGCAGCTGGTTTATTGGTTGGCGATGCCATTTTTTGCGCCGATGCCTTGGGAGGCCGAAAAGTTTTACAGTCAAGCAGGAATGGAGGAGCGCAATATTTCACTGAATTGGTACCCCGTAGGTACTGGGCCCTTTATGTTGACTGAGAATAATCCAAACTTACGCATGGTGATGGAAAAAAATCCAAATTTTCATGGCGAGCGTTATCCTTCTGAAGGGGAACCTGAAGATCAAGCCAAGGGATTATTGCAAGACGCCAACCAAGAGCTCCCACTTATAAGAAAAGCGGTCTACAGCTTAGAGAAAGAAAACATTCCTTATTGGAATAAATTTCTGCAAGGGTATTACGATGCTTCAGGTGTAAATTCAGATAGTTTTGATCAAGCTATACAGTTTGGTTCACAGGGTGATGTGCAATTAACCGAAGAAATGCTAGCCCAGGGTATTCAGTTAGAAACTGCAGTTACGACCTCTATTTATTACATGGGCTTTAATATGGCCGATGCCGTGGTCGGGGGTGATTCTGAGCAAGCTCGTTTATTGCGCCGAGCTATTTCAATTGCGGTTGATTATGAAGAGTATATTTCTATCTTTCAAAATGGTCGTGGCGTGGCTGCACAAAGTCCTATTCCGCCTGGAATTTTTGGAAGTATTGAAGGCGAGGCGGGGATTAATCCGTTCGTTTATGATTGGGTCAATGGCGGGCCTAAACGAAAAGGCATTGAGGCAGCTAAATATTGGATGTCTAAAGCAGGATACGGAAATGGGATTGATAGCAAAACAGGTAAACCACTCATTTTAAACTTTGATACGCCGGCAGCTGGGCCGGATGCCAAAGCGCAACTTAATTGGATGCGTAAACAATATCAGAAGCTTGGAATTCAGTTGATTATTCGCGCTACGGATTACAATCGTTTCCAAGAGAAAATGCGTAATGGTACGAGCCAAATATTTCAATGGGGTTGGAATGCAGATTACCCGGATCCAGAAAATTTCTTTTTTCTATTATATGGGCCTAATGGAAAAGTAAAACATGCTGGAGAAAATGCGGCTAATTACGAGAACCCAGAATTTGATCGCTTATTCGAGCAAATGAAAAATATCAAAAACGGGCCAGAAAGGATGCAAATTATTCAGCGAATGACTACCATTCTACAACAGGATGCGCCTTGGTTGTGGGGATTTCATCCCAAAGCTTTTTCTTTATTTCACAGTTGGTATCAAAACGTCAAGCCGAACTTAATGGCAAATAATGTATTGAAATACAAGCGTGTCGATGGCGAATTAAGGATTGTAAAGCGTGCAGAGTGGAATCAACCTAAGTTTGGGCCGGTAATACTTTTATTTTTGTTTTTATTGCTTTCATTTATTCCAGCCGTGATTGCGTTTCGGCGACGTGAGCGGAGTGTAGTGAAATGATCGCCTATATAATTCGCCGCGTCTTGTATGCCATTCCGATACTGATTGGCGTAAATATTCTTACTTTCTTGTTATTTTTTGTGGTGAATTCGCCCGATGAAATGGCGTATATGTTTTTAGGGGATAAAAATACTAAACAAGAGCAGGTTGAAGATTGGAAAAAAGAGCGGGGTTATCATTTTCCACTTTTTTATAATTCCGAAGTAGAAGGAGTTAAAAAATTAACCGATACCATTTTTTATACTAAGTCCGTCCGCTTGTTTGTGTTTGATTTTGGCCGTTCAGATAGTGGGCGTGATATTGGTTTTGATATTCGTCAGCGCATGTGGCCCAGTTTAGCTATTACGGTGCCGCAATTTATTATTGGATTACTGATAACCATCACTCTTGCATTACTGATTGCTTTTTTTCGTGCCACCTATATTGACTATTGGGCAGTAGTGATATGTGTTGCGTTAATGTCTATTTCCAGTTTGTTTTATATTATTGGTGGCCAGTTCATCATGGGAAAAATTTTGCGTGTGGTGCCGATTTCGGGGTTTGAGAGCGGTATTTTTGGCATTAAGTTTTTAATATTGCCAATTGCTATTGGCGTGCTAGGCGGATTAGGTTCTGGAACGCGGTGGTATCGAACCATTTTTCTTGAAGAGATTAATAAGGATTATGTGCGTACCGCTCGTGCCAAAGGCATCTCTGAACAAATGGTGCTATTTCATCATGTGTTACGCAATGCGTTAATTCCTATTCTTACCGGTGTAGTGGTAGTGTTGCCTGCCTTGTTTATAGGAAGTTTAATTACCGAATAATTTTTTGGTATACCAGGATTGGGCAGTTACACGATTGAAGCAATTACCCGTCAGGATTTCGCCATCGTGCGTTCTATGGTCTTTTTGGGTGCAGTTTTGTATATCGTAGGTTTATTGTTGACGGATATTTCATATACCATCGCTGACCCGCGAGTAAGGTTGAAATAGGCCTATGGTTGCTAAACCTGTCTTTTTGACTACCGATATTCTAATTTTTGGTTTGCTGTTATTCATTATTGCATTTTTTATCTATGCAAGTCGTAAACCGCATATGATTCAACCATGGCGCCAGGTCGTGCGTAATAAAGCAGGTGTAATATCGATAATGGTCTTGTCGGTTTATGTATGCATTGCATTGCTAGACTCTATGCATTTTCATCCTAGGTTGGTAAATCAAGAAAATCAGTCTGCTGAAGTGCGTTATAGCGGAGATGTGCTTAGCATGTTTGACCAAATAGTTTCTAAGTTAAGGGCGAGTACAGAGAAGACCTATTCAGCACCCTTTGCTGCGCAATTATATGCCAAAGAAACCATGCAATTACCGGATGGTACGAAACAACGTGTATATCCAAGATTATCCTGGGGCGCAGCTCACCTGGACGATCCTGAAACGCAAAAAACAACCGATATTATTAAATTAGGTTTGGCCGGTGCTTTAAAGGCGTTTATTGCTGTCACACTATGTATTGCATTGTTGTGTTTTTATTTGTCTGTTAAAGCAAAAAAATCACTACGTACTACAGTGAGATTTATGTTTAGTGATGAATCGGATGTGCCTTGGGCAACTGTCTTTATTACCTTCGCAATCATTTTATTAATGTTATTTGCGGGAGCAGAGTGGGCTTCTAAATATCATGTGTTGGGCACCGATAAAATTGGCGAAGATGTTTTGTATCAAGCACTCAAGAGTATTCGTACTGGTGTGGTCATTGGAGCATTGGCTACACTTCTAACTTTACCATTAGCTATTACGCTGGGCATCATGGCGGGGTACTTTCGTGGCTGGGTGGATGATGTAATTCAGTATATATATACCACGCTCAATTCTATTCCTGGTGTGTTATTGATTGCAGCTGCAGTGCTAACGCTTCACGTCTATATAAATAATCATGAGGAGGATTTTTCTAGCCTGACACAGCGCGCAGATTTAAGATTATTGTTTTTGTGTTTGATATTGGGGCTAACCAGTTGGACCGGCTTGTGTCGGTTGTTACGGGCAGAAACATTAAAGCTGCGTGAAGTTGACTTTGTTCAAGCAGCTTCTGCATTTGGGGTGGGTCCAACTCAGACTATATTCAGGCATGTTTTGCCTAATGTTATGCACATTGTATTGATTACCTTGGTGCTTGAATTTAGCGGTCTGGTAATGGCTGAAGCTGTATTGTCTTACATTAATATTGGTGTTGATCCAACTATGAATAGTTGGGGCAATATGATTAATAGTGCGCGACTGCAAATGGCACGCGAGCCTGTGGTGTGGTGGTCGTTAGCTGCATCACTATTTTTCATGTTCACATTGGTACTGTTTGCAAATTTATTTGCGGATGTGGTGCGTGATGCGTTAGATCCAAGATTGGTGAAACAATAGGCCATGCCAAAAAAAATACCAAGCAGTAGGCCAACAGATAGGCCAAAAAATGAACAAGAACCATTACTGCGCGTAGAAAATTTAACCACAATATTTGAAACCAGTCGTAGCACCATGGCTGCGGTGAAAAATGTCAGTTTTAACGTTAAAGCCGGCGAGACGTTTGCCTTAGTAGGGGAGTCCGGCAGTGGCAAATCAATTACGGCGCTTTCGGTGATACGACTGCTGCCGGATGCTGCCAAAGTAACCGCTGGGACGGTGAAATTCGATGGTACCGATTTGCTGATGTTGCCCGAGCGCGACTTACGCGATATTCGTGGCAGTGGCATCTCCATGATATTTCAGGAACCGATGACGTCTCTTAACCCAGTGGTGAAGGTTGGCAAACAGATTTCCGAAGTACTCATGCGTCATCAAAGCATGAGTAAGGCACAGGCACGCCAGCGTGCTTTAGATTTATTGGATGCAGTAAAAATACCAAAACCCGGGTATGCCATCGATACTTATGCGCATGAATTATCAGGCGGTATGAAACAACGTGTGATGATTGCCATTGCCTTGGCCTGTGAGCCAAAGCTTTTAATTGCGGATGAGCCAACTACCGCGTTAGATGTCACCATTCAGGCGCAGGTATTAGATTTAATCAATGATCTGCAACAGCAATTCAAGATGGCGATTATTTTTATTACACATGATTTGGGCGTAGTGAAACAAGTTGCAGACCATGTCGCAGTGATGAAAGAAGGCGAAATTGTCGAACAGTCGAGTAATGAAGTATTTTTTACTTCCCCACAACATCCATACAGCTGGGAATTATTTGCCGCATTGCCCACGATGGAGAAACGAGGTCAACCACTACTCGCGAGTCACGGGAAACAAAAAACCCAGCCTGTTAGCTATGTTGCTGAACCTAACGACACCTTACGCGTGAATGATCTGAAAGTTCATTTTCCAATTCGTAAAGGATTTTTGAAGCGAGTGGTAGGACATGTAAAGGCAGTTGATGGAGTTTCGCTAGAAATACCAAAGGGTAAAACCATTGCCTTGGTGGGCGAGTCCGGCAGCGGTAAAACTACTGTTGGTAAAGGTATATTGCGTTTGGTGCAGCCGACTGCTGGTGAGGTGACGTATCTTGGCTTGCCGATTCACAATTTAGATCGTAAGCAGTTATTAGGGCAGCGCGCCAATCTACAAATCATTTTTCAAGATCCATATTCATCAATGAATCCGCGCATGCTGGTAGGTGAGATTATTGAAGAAGGCATGAAGGCGCTTAAGGTTATTGACGATGCAAAAGCACGCAAGGTGCGAGTTTTAGAATTACTCGAGCAAGTGGGTTTAGATAAAGACACGCATCTACGTTATCCGCATGAATTTTCGGGAGGACAGCGTCAACGTATCTGTATTGCACGTGCTTTGGCGGTGAATCCGAAGATTATCATCTGTGATGAACCTACCAGTGCCTTAGATGTTTCAGTGCAGGCGCAGATTCTTGATCTATTAAATGATTTGCAAAATCAATATGGAATTAGTTATTTGTTTATCACGCACAATATGTCGGTGGTGGCTTATTTTGCAGACCGTGTTGCGGTGATGTATCAAGGCAAGATTGTAGAGCAGGGTGATGTTGAACAGGTGTTAACGAATCCAACGCATGAATATACTAAGGCATTATTAAGTGCGGTGCCGAAACTCGTACCACCAGTGCAAGCTGCCTAGTGAAAGTTACTAGGCTGACTTTGTTGGATAAATTTTACTCGACAAAGAATTCTAATTTGATACCCGCGACATCAATGATGTCGTGGTCTTCTAGGGGCTGAGATCGGCTTTTGATGATTTCGCCATTTAGTTTTGAGACGTTATCTTCGCTGCTATCTAGATGAACAATGTAATAACCGTTACTGCGTTTCGTTATTCCAATAACCGCAATATTTGGTTTGCCAATGGTAGTTAAGGATTTATTTAATGCAAGGTCTTTGCCGCAATTACTGCCGCTCAAAATTTGAATACGGGCTATTTTATTTTTGGTGGTAGCGATCTCGAGTTGCTGATCTTCAGCTGAAGATATTGCCGAGTTTTGGTCTGTAGATTCTACCGATGCAGTTGCGATTTCACTCGCACTCGCATCATTTGGGTCATGTTGAGCATTTTCTACCGCATCAATCTGTTTCTCTAATTCTGCGATTGTGTCATCTAAAATGTTTTGATTAGTGTGTGGCGCCATTACTACCGTTTGCTCAAAATCACTATTCGCAGAACTGGTGGCTAAATGGTTAATGAATTTAATGCGGTGATTGCCAATATCGATAATATCGCCGTCTTTGAGAGCGTGTTTTTTGACAATCTTGGAATTTACAAATGTGCCATTGGTGCTGTTTAGGTCTTCTAAGAAGGAGTCGTTGAGTACAGTCGTAATTTGTGTGTGATAGCCGCTGATAGCAAGATTGTCTAAACAAATATCATTATCAGTACGTCGGCCGATTGTGACGGTGTCTTTGTCAATCGCAAATTCGTCTAAGAACTTGTCATCGATGCTTAAGATTAATTTAGGCATATCCGTATTCTACTTCGAGAGAAATCTGCTGAATTTACTCTTCCAATCGTTCTTTCCAGGAAACTCTTGATTAGGTTTAGCTAATAGCACTGAAATGTTATCGCGGCCCCCATGTTCATTAGCGATGGTAATCAATTTGTCCGCTAACTGGTCAAGATTATCCTTGAAGGCAGATACCGTTGCATGAATTTCCTGATCATCGACCATATCTGTCAGACCATCGGAACAGAGAAGATAGATATCGTCTGGCATGGCTAGGTCTTCTTTAATGTCGACTGCGATGCTGCCTTCAATGCCAAGAGCGCGTGTAACCAAATTTTTGTTGAGTGAAGAACTCGCTTCCTCCTGAGTATAAAAACCGCGATCTACAAGTTCTTGTAATAAGGTATGGTCCACTGTGACTTGTTGCAATTTACCATCTCGAAATCGATACATTCTTGAATCACCAACATGGGCAATGGTGATTTGGTTGTCAT
>JAPUHH010000019.1 GCA_027297825.1 Gammaproteobacteria bacterium | reverse complement strand
TACTATCATCGGCCATAATTCGTGTAACATGGCCTGTCGTTGAAACCATGGCGCCAGAACACTATGTCTAAAATAATGCGCGAATACCTACCAGTTCAGCTTGAGCCGCTTCCTTTCTATTCTCAGATACAGGTGCACGCGACTGTTGAGAAAATGCGCTGGATATAAATTGGCTATAAAGCCATGCGCCACCAATAAAAAGCAGCAATTAAAGGGCAGTGGATTTTAATAAAATTTACCACTTATTAACTTCTTTATTAAAAATGGCGAAAGAAAAATTAATACTTCTTGTAGTGATCTATTCAATTTAATCAACCAAATTGTTTATTACCACGCAAAGATATCTTAGACTAAAAAAACATTAGCACTTATATATTAGCAATATGACTGACCAAACAGCAGAACTACCAAAAAATTTCATTCGCCAAATTATTGATCAAGATATCGCGACTGGAAAAAATGATGGTAATGTAATCACTCGCTTTCCACCTGAACCAAACGGCTATCTACATATTGGTCACGCCAAATCAATTTGTTTGAATTTTGGCGTTGCTCGTGATTATGAAGGACATTGCAATCTTCGATTTGATGACACCAACCCCGAAAAAGAAAGCCAAGAATATATCGATGCCATTAAGCAAGATGTGAAATGGCTAGGTTTTGAGTGGTCTGAGCCTAAAAATGCATCGGACTATTTTGAACAGCTCTATCAATATGCCATCCAACTTATAGAATCAGACAAAGCTTATGTGTGCAGCTTAGGTGCTGAAGAAACTCGCAAATATCGCGGCAGTCTTACAGAGCCTGGCAAAGAAAGCCCATATCGTAATCGCTCTGTTAAAGAAAACCTTGAATTATTTACAGCTATGCGAGCGGGCAATTTCAAAGAAGGCGAACATGTTCTACGCGCAAAAATTGATATGGCGTCACCTAATATTAATATGCGAGATCCTATTTTATACCGCATTAAATATGCTACACACCCTAAGACCCAAGATAAGTGGTGTATTTATCCAATGTATGATTACACCCACTGCATTTCAGACGCCTTAGAGGGTGTTACACATTCCATATGTACACTTGAATTTGAGGATCACCGCCCTTTATATGATTGGATTCTTGATGCACTCAACACACCTTGCCATCCTCAACAAATAGAATTTGCAAGACTTTCCCTCGAATATACTGTCACCAGCAAGCGAAAATTAAATCTCCTAATCGAGAATAATCATGTAGAAGATTGGGATGACCCACGCATGCCTACCATTACTGGAATGCGCCGTCGCGGCATTACACCGGAGTCAATACGAGGCTTTTGTGACCGCATAGGTGTTACAAAAAAAGATGCTTTTATAGAGATGAGCGTTTTAGAGAATTGTGTCCGAGAAGATTTAGATCCACGCGCAAAAAGAATCATGTGCGTGTTAGACCCATTGAAAGTTGTAATTGAAAACTACCCAAGCGACCAGCAAGAAGAATTCAGCGTCAATAACCATCCCAAAGACTTGGGCTTCGGAACACGCTCTATTCCCTTTTCTAATACTATATATATTGAACATGATGATTTTATGGAGAACCCGCCGAAAAAGTTCTTCCGCTTAGCGCCTGGCAAAGAAGTGCGCTTACGCAATGGTTACAACATTATCTGCACAGAGATCATAAAAAATGATGCTGGTGAAATAACCGAATTGCGCTGCAGTTACGACCCTGAAAGCAAAGGGACCTCAGGCACGAGAAAAAAAGTTAAGGGCATCATCCATTGGGTGTCTGCAAAACATGCCATTAATGTAGAAACGCGACTCTATGATCGGCTCTTTAATGTACCCGATCCTGCGGTTAATAATGAATTAGCTTCAACACTCAACCTTAATTCACTCAAAGTGTTTACAAACAGCAAAATTGAACCCAGTGCGAAAACACTTACCTTAAATGATCGCATTCAATTTGAACGACAAGGATATTTTTGCCTGGACAGCAAACACAGCAATAAAGAAAATCTTGTTTTCAATCGTATCGTTACACTGCGTGACAGTTGGGCAAAAATTGAAGCCCAGAACAAATAATATTCACAACACAGGCTTTTGGGAAAAATTGAGCACCAGAACAAGCAAGAACTAGAACGTAGTCTTTTGGAGAATTTGAAAATCAATACAATTGATATAAATTCTTTGGGAAAGCTTATTACTATCAAAAGCCATCTTTAGATTCTAGCGTATTAAATAGCGCAACGATCTCTTGACTTATAAATTATCAGCACTCTGTGCATATGAGTGCTGATAAAATACCTGCCTTATATTTAGTATTTTAAATTTATTCGAAACATTTCTCTCTTTTGATTGCCTAAATAGTAGATAAACTTAAAATTTTGTAATTTAATCATTACAGTGCATATAAACTGATAAGTGGTAATACCGTTAATCTATTTTCAATTGAATTACTAGATAAGTATAGGTAAATATTAACATAGACTAGAAAAGGAACATTCTTATGGTCGTCAAACAGGAAAGTTTACAAAGTTACTTTCACGATTGCGTACACAATGCTTTACATAAGCATAAGGTGCAAGCTGACGACCATACTATTATTTATCTTGCCAACCTATTAAATTCATTTGCTCGATCTGAAAACTTATTAGACAATCCAGAAGGAAAATCTCCTCACAAACCATTAGCCCTGTATTATTCCGAAGCATTGAAATCGGATACTACCTACGAACGAGATATGGCATTGCGTCGTTTAGGTGATGTGGCCTTATTTATTTGTGGCTTATTTTCTGACAGCTTAAGTAAAAAAGTAGTTGATGTAGATTATTACGTCGCGATGGGTGGCTCCGCATACAACCATCTTTCTGAGAGCAAAAACATACACTCAACGAACTCATCCCTTAATGAGGTGTTTCATGAACTCTCCAATAAATTTATCGATTTTGTCGATGTTTTATCCGAGTTGAAAGAAAATCAGTGCCAATCGAATAAAAATATTTTACGTACCTATGAGATTTGGTTGCGCACCCGAAGTAAACGAGCGAAAAAAATATTAATAGAGCATGGCATACACCCATCTATGCATGCCACAAGCATGCGCAGTCAGTAGCTAGCTGTACACTTTAATGGAAAACTTACTCTCCACGATTCAGCAAAACCTTGAGTCGATCTATGAGATTTCTGTACCACAAAATATTCATGATTTCTTAATCACAGATAAGCGACTCGCAGAAATACTAACAAACAAGTCTATAGAAGAGGACTCTCTAGAACAGTTGCTAGTTTCTACATGTGATGACTGTTTAGATATTTCACTTTATTTAGACTGTGATCTTGTTAAACGAATAGGAAATAGTTACCCATCCCACCATTCAGACAAAAATGATTTGCATGATTTTTGGGTCGCCCTTGAAGGCGTAAGTCATTTTTTATATCTGGTATGGAATGCGACCTATGACCGCCCTGTATCGCGACTTGAGCTTGAGCTGCAAGCTGAAGTAGATAAGTTTGTCAGCACGACTGCCGTAATAGGATTAGAAAAAGATAAGGCTTTTATGCAAGAAATTTGGTCATTATTATTCTCACAACCCAAGTTCAAAGAAAAATTAGAAAAAGACAATTTGCAGCGTTACCAAAAAGCGAATGCTTATGCTTCACAATATTGTCTGAATTTAATGGGCATGAAAAATCAAACGACCAAATCCTTGCATAATGAGCTACGAAGATTTTATCGCTTAAATCAACACGCAAAGATATCGCGAATTGATAACCCAAAACAGCTCTATCAGCCCATCAATAATCCCCTGTCAATGATTTAATCATCGACAGGGATATTCATCACGCTAGCTTACGAATGTAGTTAGCTGCCCTTAAAAGTAGAGCTAAATTTCAACATGAATTGCATAGCTTGTTGGAGCTCAGGATCCTTCGCCATTTTCAGCAATCCGAACAGCCCTCCTTTCGCAGTAGCAGGTTGATCCGCCTTGGCTACCGCCACAGCCTCACACAGGTCTATGATCATATCTACCATATAGTCGCGCTCAAGCAAATCTAACAATTTACCTATGTTTTCATTTCGCGCTATGCGGTCTGCCATACACAACAATTCATTCATCGTCTCGCTTAAACGCCCAACAATGTCATCATTGATCGCATCCCCTGCGGCCCCAAGAACTCGCACAAGATTCACGACTCTTTCTAAATCACCGCTCTTAACCATATCACTAATCAAAGGAATGGCTTTGTCTATTTCACTACGGCTAACTTGATCGAGGAGCATAAGCCCATCACCCATAGTGGTGCCTAGTCGACCTACAATGTCATCCGACATCGCATCCGCAGCACTTGCAAAAATTCGTTCTGCTTCTGTTTGCATTGATTCAACTTGACTCATGATATTGCCCTCTTATAGCAAGCCGCGTGCACTTGCCCAGTACATTTTATTGTAGGCCGTTTTAAACCAGTGAATCCCTTTAGTTGGAGCCTTTGGATCAGGTGGATTCTGGTAGTCAAACATTGCATAGGTAGCTTTACCCTCGCCCGCCTCAATGAAGCAAAATACTTTACCATCATAATCACGAACAGGTGTACCAATCTTAATTGTAGATGCAATATTTTCGGCTAATGTCTCAGCTTCATAGTGCGCGGTAGAGCCTGCTTTACTAATCGGCAAGTTGGTTGTATCACCAATGACAAAAGCATTTTCATGACCCTCTATATTAAGGCGCATACGATCTGTTGGGATAAAGCCTCCTGCACCTAGATCATTATCTTCAATTACTTGCATACCCTTATGAGATGGGACGGTCACTAACAAGTCATAGCTTTCTTCTGTACCCTCTTCGCTGATAACCTTATCTGCGGTAACCTCTTTCATATTAAACAATGTTTCGTAGGTGATGCCTAAACGATCAAATTCGGGTGCTGCCCACTTTGCCACCGCCTCTAAGCTATGCACACGGCCAATAGGATAAGTGTAGTGCAATTGGACTTTGTCCCAAATACCACGAGCTTTAAAATAATCGGCTAACATGAAAGTGACTTCCAAAGGAGCCATTGGGCACTTGTGTGGAACGCCGACCGCAATCATCACTTTACCGCCTTCGAATTTTTGCAACCCCTTGTACATATTTACCGCATCCGCTTCAGGATAAAACTGTAAAGCATGCTCGGCTAAGCCTGGCGTGCCTTCTGCATGTGCTCGTGAACCGGTAGCAACTACGATAATGTCATAATCATATTTCTTACCACTTTCAGTAATAACATGGTTACCTGCAAGGTCAAACTTGGTAACTGGATCAACTCGAAATGTAATGCTTGATTCAAGCAAGCTTACTTGGTCGCGGTACA
>JAPUHH010000189.1 GCA_027297825.1 Gammaproteobacteria bacterium | reverse complement strand
GATGTTGGTAAAACCTATGTAGGCGCACAACTAGTATCATTGTTACATGACAACGATATTAAGGCTGTACCACGAAAGCCGATTGAATCAGGCTGCATACGAATCGGCAGCGAGCTAGAACCCGCAGATGCACGCCACTACTTTGAAGCCGCAAAGCAGAAATACCCACTCACAGAAATTTGCCCATTTCGGTTTGAAGCTGCGATCTCTCCACAACGCGCTGCACGTTTAAGCAATCAACTTGTGTTTTTAACTGAGCTTGTTAAATCATGTACGACAAATGTGGCTGATGATAATTTTTTAATAGTCGAGGGTGCTGGCGGGTTTTATTCGCCCTTGTGTGAAAATGGTAAAAATGCCGACCTTGCAAAAAAATTGAATCTACCGGTTTTATTGATTGCCAATGATCAGCTAGGCTGCATTAATCATATTTTATTAACGATGGAAGCTATTGCTAATCAAGGTTTAGTATTAATTGCAGTGATTCTTAACCAAAAAGAAATTTATTCAGACAAAGAAATGAACAACCTTGAGGATTTAGAAACACTTATTAGTGTTCCAATCTACACCCTGTCAAACAAAGAAATGCTCAATGATGATACAGGCAAATCACAATCCATACTAAAAACCATTCTGGGCCATTAAATATACAGATCAAATAAAAAAAGGGCCATACGGCCCCTTTTTACTAAACTTACTATTGACCCTACATGTTGTATCCAGTTTCTTCATGCTGGGTGATATCCAAACCTTCGGTTTCATGTTGCTCATCAACGCGTAAGCCAACAATCACTTTTATAACTTGCAGAATAATGAAAGTTGCGACTGCGGTCCAAATAAGTACTGCAAGGATACCTTGAACTTGAACCCACACTTGAGAACCTATCGTCATTCCATCAGCCAAACCCACACCACCAAATTGTTCGGCGACTAAAATACCGCAAAGAAATGTTCCTAAAATACCGCCCACACCGTGCACAGGGAAAACATCCAAAGAATCATCAATCCTTAACACGCGCTTAATAAAGTTAGTAGCGGTAAAACAAATGATCCCTGCGGCCGCACCAATCATTAGTGCGCCCATGGGGCCCACAAATCCCGATGCCGGAGTAATGGCGCCTAAACCAGCTACCATACCGGTGACAATGCCTAATACACTGGGCTTGCCATATTTGATCCATTCCGCAAACATCCATACTAAAGATGCTGTTGCAGCACTGATATGCGTCGCTAACATCGCCATGCCCGCATCATGATTTGCTGCAATCGCACTGCCAGCATTAAATCCAAACCATCCCACCCAAAGCATTCCTGCACCAGTAACTGTCATGGTTAAGTTATGCGGCGGCATCGCGGTTCGAGGAAACCCTTTTCTATTGCCCAAAACCATTGCCGCAACAATTGCACCTGTGCCTGCAGTTAAATGCACCACGAGTCCACCTGCAAAATCCAACACGCCTTTTTCGCCTAACCAACCACCACCCCATACCCAATGACACACAGGTAAATAGACGACGGCTAACCACAGTGCAGAAAACCACAGCATGGCAGAAAATTTCATACGCTCTGCAAAGCCGCCTATAACAAGTGCAGGGGTGATAATAGCAAATGTCATCTGAAACATTACATATACGGACTCTGGAATCGTGCCATGCATGGCTCCACGAGTAACATCAGACAGGAACATGTTCGACAAACCGCCCAACAAATTATTCATGCTACCGCCATCACTAAAAGCGAGACTATAGCCAAAAACCAACCATAATATTGAAACTAAACACGTAATCGCAAAACATTGCATTAGCACCGACAAAACATTTTTACTACGCACCAATCCTGCATAAAATAATGATAAGCCTGGAATAGTCATAAATAACACCAATGCAGTTGATGTCAGTATCCAGGCCGTATCACCCGTATCTAGATTACCTTCTGCAAATACCAAGGTTGGAATTGCGTACATTAATAAGGCGATCAACCATAGATAGTTTTTGTTAGCTTTAAACGCGATACCCATATTCATTTCCTATATATTTTTATAGAGCCTCTTTACCCGTTTCACCGGTACGAATTCGAATTGCTTGCTCAACATTGGTTACGAAAATCTTCCCATCGCCAATTTTCCCCGTGTTTGCAGTCTTAATAATGGTTTCAATGACTGATTCAACACGATCTTCAGATACACCGATTTCCATTTTTATTTTTGGTAAAAAATCAACAACATACTCAGCTCCGCGATAAAGTTCGGTATGACCCTTCTGACGCCCAAACCCCTTAACTTCACTTACCGTAAGACCCTGAATACCTATCTCAGATAAAGCTTCTCGAACGTCATCGAGCTTAAAAGGTTTGATAATGGCTGTGATCATTTTCATGACAGCTCTCCTATACTTGAATGATTTTTATGGTTTGCAGAAAAACTTAGTAATTTTTATTTATTAATAGTTGGACTGCATTACTCGCCCTTATTGCAGAAGAACTATAAAGAATTTACGGTGTGAATGCACTCTAATCGACACGGGGACAGCACCTTACCAATGCACTTTAATCGTACTTTTGCACTATTTTGGAACTGCATATTCCTGAATTGATTGAGTAATAAGCGCTAGAGCGATTTACCTGTAACAAAGGAAGATATTCGGCGGGCTAGCTATGAAGGCATCCCGCCTACCTAAAAATATAACGCTTTATGCAGCCTGCTGTTCCATCGCGTCGCTATATTTACCTAACGCTGCAGAGCCATTACATTTAGCACGCCAAAGTATTGTTTGTTGTGCCTTATCTATATTTGCATTATCGCCTTTCCAGGTTTTCATAGCAGTTTGTTGCAGTGCACGTCCGTATGAAAATGTTAATGCCCAAGGCAACTGAACCCCTAATGCGTTCATTGCATTCAAGTGAGAGCTTGCTTCTTCATCACTTTGCCCACCGGATAAAAATGCAAGTCCAGGCACTGCCGCAGGAACTGTATTTAACAAGCAACGTACGGTTTGTTTTGCAACGGCTTTTGCATCCGCACGATTTTTTGCCATTGCTCCAGAAATGACCATACTAGGTTTAAGTACCATGCCTTCAAGCAACACGCCTTGATTTCGAAGTTGCTGAAAAACGATTCTTTGTGTCAGCTCGGTAACTTCATAACAACGTTCAATGGAGTGATCACCATCCATCAGCACTTCTGGCTCAACAATAGGCACGATTCCAGCTTCTTGACTTAACAATGCGTAGCGCGCTAAACCATGCGCATTTGCTTCTATACAAGCCCAGCTAGGAATATGTTCGCCGATAGTAATCACAGCACGCCACTTTGAAAAACGTGCGCCTAATTTATGGTATTCGGCAAATCTTTCGCGTAAGCCATCTAGGCCTTCGGTAACTTTTTCACTCTCATGTCCTGCCAATACTTTAGCGCCAGCATCGACTTTAATTCCTGGGATAATTCCATTCTTGCTTAAAAATTCAGGAAAAGGTGTGCCGTCTAGTGTTTTTTGACGAATGGTTTCATCAAATAAAATTGCGCCGCTGATGTAGTCAGACAATCCAGGCGCGGTAACTAGCATATCGCGATAGGCTTGCCGCATTTCTTCTGTGGTCGCGATGCCTAATTTTTCAAACCGGCCGTTGCAGGTTGGGTGACTTTCATCCATAGCAAGTATGCCTCGCCCAGGCGCCACCATTGCATTTGCGATTTTGCTTAACTCTTCTGCATTCATATGTATTCTCCTGAGGCCGACCGTAGTTCACGGAAATAAATAATAGGTTTTGATTTGACCCAATATTAGCAATTAATCCGGTTCAATTAAGTGCCCTACTCGAACTATTTTCAATGCATTGGTGCCGCCATCCACGCCCATCAAGTCACCTTTAGTAATAATGACAAGATCATTTTCGTGAACAACGCCACATTGTAGTAATACATCGATGGCGTCTTTATTAACTTCTGCATGCGTGCGACTGAGTAGCTCTAAACTGGCAGGATAAACCCCTCTATATAATGTTACTCTGCGTAAGGTTTTTTCATGTCGCGTTAATGCATAAATAGGAATCGCAGAACTAATTCGTGACATCCATAAAGCGGTAGAACCAGACTCTGTTAACGCTGCAATGGCGGCAACATCTAAATGATTGCCGGTATACATAGCTGACATCGCAATGGCTTCATCGACTCTCCTAAAGCGGGAGGACATTCGATGATCTGACATTTTTTTTAGTTTGTGCCGCTCAGATGCTAAGCAGGTGCGATTCATAGCCTTAACTGCTTTAGCAGGATATTTTCCAATCGCCGTTTCGCCCGATAGCATCACTGCATCGGTACCATCTAAAACCGCATTCGCCACATCCGATACTTCAGCGCGTGTTGGGATCGGGCTATAGGTCATAGATTCCATCATTTGCGTTGCCGTAATAGCAATACGATTTTTAGCATGCGCACGACCAATTAGTGTCTTTTGCACGCCAGGCACTTCTGCATCACCAATTTCAACCCCTAAATCACCACGACCAATCATGATGGCGTCACATTCATCTAAAATCTCATCGATGGCATCTAGAGCTTCCGCTCTTTCAATCTTAGCAATGATGCCGGCCTTACCGCCTGCCTCTAAAAATAACTGTTTCGGTACTTTGATGTCTTCCGCGCAACGTGGAAAAGAAATTGCGATGTAATCTACATCTAACTTCACCGCATCTTTAATATCTTGTCGATCTTTAT
>JAPUHH010000188.1 GCA_027297825.1 Gammaproteobacteria bacterium | reverse complement strand
CAAAAATCGGCGGAAGAGCTATCTGTTATTTTAAATTAGATTCTAAGAGTTGAATTGGATGTTAAAGCCAATTTATTTCTGTAATCTGAATGGAGATATCTATTTTTCCATTTTCAATTTTATCTAACTTAACGGGAATGTAGTGTAAAGATTCCGCATACCAGCCAAGGTAAGTGGTTTTCTTTTCGTCGTCTTTTTTGCGCACGAATTTGTTAGCGCTAAAGTTCCCAAGTTTTGTCTTAATAGATTCATTCGGCTCTAGCTTATATGTGTAGTCTTTTAAGCGGCCTTTAGAAATTACTGTGTATGTAAACGCTGTAATTTCGACATTAGGCTTGCGCATAAGTAATAGCTGTACAGAAAAATTATCAAAGGTGTATGGAGATATGTCTAAAGTATTATTTCTATCTTTGTATTGAACGTTTGCTTTATTCTTGTCCCAATCAAAAATATAGTGTTCATTACGATTTTTATCACTACCTTTTATTTCGTGTTTGAATTCAGAGCTACGATAACTATTTTCAAAAATCTTCAATACTGCGCGATCTGTAATTTCTTGTTTGCCGAGAAACAATGCAGCCATTCCAACAGGAATGGTGATAGATTCGTAGATAAGTTCATCACCAATTTGTCTTAGGCTAACTTTCATTTTTCCGACCCGCATACTTCCTTTGCGAACGTCATAGCTAGCCTCAAATTCCGGTGGAAGATTTTCATCATTTAGGATTAAAGCTGGGTTAGACCAGCTAGTGTTAGTAAACAAAAAGAAAATAACTACTGCATATATTGAACTCTTCATTGTAGTTCTATCTCGTGCTTCGTTGTTAGTATGATGTGCGTACTCAGTGGCTCATTGTCAAAATAAATAGCATTATCTAAGCATATCAATTTGTTTTGGCTAAACCATTTGACTGCAAGTGGATAAATGATGTGTTCTTTTTCTAATACACGAGCTGCCAGACGTTCTGTGTTATCTGTAGTCTTTACCGGAACTTTGGCCTGAATAACTAAAGGTCCCTGGTCTAAATTAGCGGTTACAAAATGAACACTACAGCCATGTTCTGTTTCATTTGCTTCAAGTACACGTTGATGCGTATGTAAACCAGGAAACTTGGGCAGCAAAGAAGGGTGAATGTTTAAAATTCTGCCCGGATAGGCAGTAATGAAAGTATTGCTTAATACACGCATAAATCCCGCTAAAACAATTAACTTAATATTATAGACCTCAAGTGTTCGGACGAGTTCTTGGTCAAAAGCTTCGCGAGACGCGTAACGGGTGTGTTCGATTACATGTGTTGGAATATTGGCCTGTTTGGCCCGTACTAAGCTATAAGCATTGGGATTACTGCTAATTACACAAGCGATGTTGGCGTTGATGTGGCCTTGTTGAATATGATCGAGAATGGATTGGAGGTTGCTACCGCCTCCAGAAACTAAAACGGCAATAGAGCAGAAATCGTCTTGCACAATCTTACCGTAGTGAGATTTTATTTTCGGATGCTAATTTTTTGATTTCGCCTATGAGGGTGGCTGACTGGCAAATTTTAAGTGCTTCATCGGCTTGCTCTTTTGGTAAAATCACAAGCATACCTATTCCGCAATTGAATACACGATGCATCTCATCACGGTCGATATTTCCAGTTGTTTGAATCCAGTCAAAAATTTCTGGGCGAACCCAGGCCTGTGAATCTATGTTTGCAAGATAACCATCAGGAATAATACGAGGTACATTCTCCAGTAAGCCGCCACCGGTAATATGGCATAAGCCGTGAATATCGAGTGACTTAACCAGTTGCAACACAACGTTTACGTAAATGGTAGTAGGCGTCAGTAATGTTTCTCCTAATGATTGAGTGCCTAACTTTTCATCAAGTGAAGTATGAGTGGTTTCGATAATTTTATTTACCAGCGAGTAGCCATTAGAATGGATGCCGCTTGCGGGTAAGCCAATGATTAAATCTCCATGCGAGACATTACTGCCGTCAATTAAGTCATCTTGATCGACGACGCCAACACAAAAGCCTGCTAAATCATATTCACCATCGTCATACATGCCTGGCATCTCTGCGGTTTCGCCACCGATTAGAGCAGCATTGGATTGCCGACAGCCTTCTGCAATACCTTCAATTACGGCTTGGGCTTCTTCGACCGATAGTTTTCCCGTGGCAAAGTAGTCTAGAAAAAACAGCGGTTCGGCTCCTTGTACGATTACATCGTTCACACACATTGCGACTAAATCGATGCCGATGGTGGAATGCTGATTCAATTGCTGCGCAAGTCTTAACTTAGTGCCTACGCCATCGGTGCCCGAGACTAGGATGGGCTGCTTGTATTTATTTTGTTGGAGGGCAAAAAGCCCACCAAATCCGCCAATACTAGACAGGACCTCAGGGCGATGCGTTGAACGTATCGCAGGTTTGATCAGGTTGACGAGCTGATTTCCGGCGTCAATATCAACGCCAGCGGTTTTATATGTGAGGCCCATAGTTGCTAATCTATTTTAGGAGTTTTATATAACTGTTTGAAAATGCTAATGATAGAAGAATCTGAATAGATAAGATATCTGCATAATTAGAGTTTTCATTGCTTAAGAATTCGGTTACTTATACCATCTGAATACAAACAATAATAAGTTTTTATAACGATACACATTGTGCATTGTATGTCACGGAGGTGCTTAGACATAACATGTCTTATTGGAGATTTATACCTAATCTGATAACGGCTGCGCGTTTCGCGTCAGTGCCATTGTTAGTGTGGTGGTTAATTGATGCCCAGTACTACAATGCTTTATTGCTTTTCTTTCTGATGGGCTTGTCGGATGCTTTGGATGGTTACTTAGCCAAATCCTTTGGTTGGAAAACCACCTTGGGTGCCTACATGGATCCCGCGGCAGATAAGGCGATGCTGATTTGTGCTTATGTTAGCTTAGGTGTGCAAAATTTATTGCCTCATTGGTTGGTATTTATTGTCATTCTTAGAGACGTTGCCATATTAGCGGGAGCGCTTTCTTATAACATCTCTACGCGTAGTCTAGACATACAGCCTACACTCATCAGTAAGTTCAACACCTTTATACAAATCGTCTTAGTATTTGTGGTGATCTACAGCCAACTAAATGCGGTACCCATTTTATTGTTACAGATTTTCATTGGCCTTACCTTGTTCACGACCATTGCCAGTGGTTTGGATTATATGCTGGAAGAGCGATCCAGACGGACAGCAAGACATTCAAGCAAGCAAGCCTAACGGGCTTGTGTTAGAGGCTCTTCGTGAAATTCAAGTTATGAGTACCTGTTTACAATTTTCTCCGCAATACTCACTAGATATTGCATTACGACAATTCGCAACTTTTGGTACTTATGTCAATCCAGAAAAAAATGAATTGTTATCTGTGCTTAAAGAGCTCATACAGCCTGTTCAAGAACCACGCCAATATTTTCTTTGGGGTGCTGCTCAAACAGGCAAGTCTCACCTACTGCAAGCGATTTGTAATCAACTTGCCTCAACAGATCAAAAGGCAGTTTATCTTGCGGTTAAAGAGCTTGAGAATTTAGATTCGAATGCACTCAAAGATTTGCAACAGCTCGATGTGATTTGTATCGATGATGTGGATCACATTTTGGGAACTAAGGAATGGGATCATGCGCTATTCCAACTTATCAATGAGCTGCGTGGAGCCAATAAAAGTTTAGTCATGACCGCGACACTCAATCCAAACGATGTATATACCACCTTGCCTGATTTAGCTTCGCGTTTAGTATGGGGGCCTGTATATAGATTAAATTCACTAGCAGATGAACAAAAGCAAGATGCTATTCAAGCGCACGCTAAAGTTCGTGGCTTTGAAATCTCTTCCGAAGTGTGTGGGTATTTGCTCAAGCGCTATCCGCGTGAATTAAAAAAACTAGTGGAATTACTTGATCATCTCGATCAGCAGTCCCTCGCGCAACAGAGAAAGGTTACGTTGCCGTTTGTGAAATCTGTTTTAGATAATGCTATTTAGGTCTTCAATTGTTTCGCAAATCTCGCCACACGTTTTCCTAAAGCAAAACAAAGTTTCTTTTCGTCTTCGCTAAGTTTGTTATTGCTTTCGGGCCCGGCTAAATGGCTTGGTCCATACGGTGTGCCGCCAGTAGTGGTAGAAAATAATTCTTTTTCACTATAAGGTAGGCCCATGATAATCATGCCGTGATGTAAAAGGGGCAACATCATGGATGTTAAGGTGGTCTCTTGGCCACCATGTAGGCTTGAAGTGGATGTGAATACGCCAGCAGGTTTATCAATCAGTGCGCCAGCTAACCATTGCGAACTGGTTTTATCTAAAAAGTATTTTAGTGGGGCTGCCATATTGCCGAAACGGGTGGGACTGCCTAAAACTAGACCATCACATTCTTCTAGATCTGCGGTTTCGACATAGGGATAGCCTGTTTCGGGAATACTGTCTTCTACGGCTTCGCAAATAGTCGACACGGCTGGAACAGTACGTATGCGTGCTTCAACGCCATCTACAGATTTCACGCCACGGCCAACTTGTTGTGCCATGTTTTTAGTCGCACCATATCGGGAATAATAAAGAACAAGAATGGTTGGCATTTTATAAAATCTCTAGCACTTTTTCAGGCGGCCTGCCTATCGCAGCTTTGCCATCATGAACCACAATGGGACGTTCGATAAGAATGGGGTGTTCAGCCATCGCATTTATTATTTCATCTTCTGTAGAGGCTTCGCTGAGCCCAGCTTGTTGATAAGCCGGTTCATTTTTGCGCAACAGTTGGTTAGCAGATAGCCCTAATTGTGTAAGGATGTCTTTTAGTTTAGATTTTGAAGGTACATCATTTAAATATTCGACGATCTCAGGTTCGCTGCCTTTCTCTTTGAGTAGCTCTAAAGTCATACGGCATTTGGAGCATTTGGGGTTGTAGTAGATGACCGTTTGCGTATTACCCATTATGGCTTTTTCTCCTGCTTATTTCCGGTTATATTTGTGTTGCATTATATTTCATCATAAGTTGTTTATCAGGATAAGCTGTATCTAAATTGATTTAAGCAGAATATATATATATAACATAAATGAATGGCAACTCTAACTTTGCGTGTATACGTTACTTAAATGAATGACAACGCCAACTTTGCGTGTATACGTTGTACGGTCTCGGGTAAAGTGCAGGGGGTGTTTTTTAGGACTTCTGCTCAAAATCAAGCGCAGCTGCTTGGTATTGTAGGTCATGCTAAAAATTTGTCGGATGGCCGTGTAGAAGTGATTGCTTGTGGGCAGTTAGAGGCTTTAGATGGTTTAAAGAAATGGTTGCATACAGGCCCTAGCACTGCCGTCGTAAGCAACGTAGAGTGTGAATCACTCGCGCAACAAAAATTTTCAAATTTTCAGACATTGTAGTTATGCCAATTTACGAATACGAATGCCAAACCTGTGGATGCCGACATGAAGCTTTGCAGAAAGTCAGTGATCCATTATTAACGGATTGTCCTGAATGTGAGAAACCTGGACTGAAGAAACTCGTTTCTGCAGCAGGGTTTAGACTCAGTGGCTCTGGTTGGTATGAAACGGACTTTAAGTCAGATGGTAAGCGTAATTTGGCTACCGGTGATTCGCAAGAAAAAAATACCAAAGATGCCAAGAAAGTCAATAAAGAAGCAGGCAATAAAAAGGATTCGTCTACTGCCAAAAGTTCAGTATCCAGTTCTAAGAAAGATGCTAAAGTTTTTTAATCAAGTGTTTAAGGCAAGCGGCTTAAAATAAGTTGTTGGATGTTCTATCTAAGACGTTCTATTGCAAGCAATCTGGGTAGAAAGTACTATTCGCAACTTGAAATTCTATTCATTTTTTAACCCCTGTACATTCACTT
>JAPUHH010000187.1 GCA_027297825.1 Gammaproteobacteria bacterium | reverse complement strand
ATAACCTATTCCTTATCAGCGCGGAACGCACGATCACAACCAATACCACAGCAATTGGCGGTAATGCTGCTCTTTACTGTATGGGCACTTAAAATAGCATATGACCTGATGTTTGAAGTAAACAACCCGTTACACACTGCGCCTATCTATAATTACTTTCTCCCAGCACAAGCCGCACATGTTATTAAAACGTCAGTAGAGTTTTTTTCATAAAGCAAGAATCTCCTAGCCTTTGTAGCAAGGAAACTGCTGCTTATACTATTAGTTTCCGTATCAATTACAACCACACAACACTCTATGCAGTTAGTGTAATGTCGTAAAACTTGCGGTCTTGGGATGTACTAATTTTTCAAAATCTTGGTATGAAAGCTTAATTAGTTCGGTATGTGACCCAGCGTTAAATGCGATATCCTCTTCATCCACTAGACTATTTTCGACATATACATCCATGTTATAAAGATTGCCGAAGGGAGGCATTGCACCAGTTTCGCATCCTGGAAATAAATCTCTGAAGTCTTCCTCCGATGCAAGTTCCACTTGGCTTGCTCTACAAACTTGTTTTAGACGTCCCAGATTTATTCTATAAGATGCAGGTAATACTGCCATTGCGTTTTTACCGTCAATTTTAACGATAACGGTTTTAGCAAGCTCCTTTCCTGGGATGTGTGCTTTAGCGGCAATTTCTTGCGCGGTATAAGCCATCGAGTGTTGAATAGTTACATACTTAATATGCTGGTCATCAAGAAAATCTTTTAGTCTACTTACCGGCATTATGGCCTCCTTTAGCCTGATACTCTAAAGGCTGAAACGGGATTAATATACCTATCCTAGCTCCACTGCTAGATAGTTAAAAGAGTTTTTAAGATGTTTTGTTGTAGTCGACGAAAACTTTTACCTCGCAGCCATAAGATTAATCAGAGCAATCACTAACTCTTATACCGCAAATAGCACGAACGCAATTGAATTAGTATTTAAAATGACTACTATTTAGGAAACTTATAAGTTTTTTACGCTCTCACCACTAATTGGTAAAATATTTTGGCTTAACATTAATTAGCTTGGCAATAGTTGCGATCAGATACGTTGAATAAATATATATTACCCTCGTCATCAACCGCTTCTATATTTCCATTGCGTGTCCAATTACCTGTGAAATAACTATCCCCTATGTCTAGGCAAAGATTCCCAGAAACGGTTCTTTCATTTTCATGAGTATTTGCATATCCAGTTATTATATCTCCTTGTAAAGTATATGTGTAAACCCAAAAAAGAGTTGTAAGAAAAACTAATTTCATATCCATTTGCAATTTAATCCGTGTACATTACATTGGATAAAATTACAAAATATTAGTTCCAGAAATACACAAACTCATTGTTGTTATATTAATAGGTATAACAATTCATAAATCAATGAAGATTACTATTGCTTTCGGGGAATAAAATTCTGAACAAAATTATTAACAGGTGTTCTAGAAAGCATCTCAAAATCTTGAAATAAGCTTACGATATGTTCTGCCTGTTGGCCTAAGTTAACATTGATTAATGCTTTTTTAAATTTTTCTTTAAGTAATGGTATGGCTTCTAGACGGCGCTTACGATGACCCAGAGGATATCTTATTTCGACTTTCCCAGTTGCAGTACCGTCCTTAAAAAACACCTGGATTGAATTAGTCACTGAGCGTTTATCCGGGTCTAAATATTCTTCACTATATAGAGGGTCTTCTTTTACGACCATTTTAGTACGCAGCTCATCAATACGAGAGTCATCAGCAAACGGACTGTAATAGTGTTGAGCTGAAAGATCTCCTGACAACAAGGTTACGGCCACGATGTATTGTAAGCAATGGTCGCGGTCTGCAGGATTAGTCAAGGGGCCAGATTTGTCGATAATTCTTATCGCAGATTCTTGGGTATATATTTCAATCTTATTAATTTCAGAGATGCGTTTAATTACTTTTGAATGAAGTTTTGTAGCCGCTTCCGCTGCCGTTTGAGCATGAAACTCTGCAGGATACTTAACTTTGAATAGAACGTTTTCAATTACATAACTGCCTAATGATTGAGAAAATTTTATTTGTTCGCCTCCAAATAGTACATCTTGAAATCCCCATACAGCTTCGGTTAGTGTTGATGGGTATCCCATTTCTCCTTTTAAAGACATGACCGCATGCCATACTCCTCTTGCAGTTGCATCACCAGCAGCCCAAGATTTTCTAGACCCTGTATTTGGCGCGTGCCGATAAATACGTAACGCCCCACCATCTATCCATGCATTCGAAATCGCATTGATCACTTGCGTTTTGGTGCCACCAAACATAGCCGTAACTACCGCACAAGTTGCAATACGTACTAGCAATACATGATCCAACCCTACTCGATTAAAACTATTCTCCAATGCCAAGACACCCTGAATTTCATAAGCCTTAACCGTTGCCTCTAACACCTCTTGCATAGTTAAATTTGAATTGTTGAAGGAATCCGACTTGCCCGCTAAGTAATCTGCAACTGCAAGAATTCCACCAAGATTGTCTGAAGGGTGACTCCACTCTGCTGCAAGCCATGTGTCATTAAAATCTAGCCAACGAATCATTATGCCAAGATTAAATGCGGCTTGCACAGGATCCAACGTATGGTTTGTACCTGGAACACGCGCACCATGTTTACACTGCATTTTATCAAACGATGGGCCAAGTAACCTCACACAATTATCATGTTGTAAGGATTGTAATGCACACCCAAGAGCATCCATTAGACATAGACTTGCAGCTTGCAGTGCTTCTTTAGACGTAATCTTATAGTCAACAACGTAATCAGCAATATCTTGCAATAACGGATCAGGCTGAGGTCGCATATTGTTTTTATGATCCACGATAACTCTGTACCTTGCTAATTACCTCTAGCAGTTATCGGTACAAAGGGGCGTGGTGTTGGACCAATGTATTTTGCGGTAGGGCGGATTAGTCTATTATCTGCACGTTGTTCTTTTATATGTGCACACCAGCCTGCTACTCGCGAACAAACAAAAAGTGGTGTGAATAATTTTTTGGGTATGCCCATGAAGTGATAACAAGAGGCACTGTAAAAATCTAAATTTGGAAATAGATTTTTTTCATTTCGCAACAGTTCTTCAATTGCCTCAGAGACTTGATATAGAGTCTCGTTACCTGCGAGCGCACTAAGGCGCTTTGACCATTCCTTTACATGTTTATTTCTTGGATCTGAGTGTTTATAGATTGCATGCCCAAACCCCATTATTAGCTGCTTCTTTTCAAGCATATCTTTTACAAACAATACTGCCTTTTCTGGGGTTTCAAATCGCTGGATCAACTCCATTGCCACTTCATTAGCTCCTCCGTGTAAAGGACCTCTTAGGGTTCCTATCCCTGAGACAACTGCGGAATACATATCGGATAAGGTTGCCGCACATACACGGCAGGCAAAGGTTGACGCATTAAACTCATGTTCTGCATATAATATTAACGACACATCCATACAGCGTTTGTGTAGTTCGTGTGGTTGTTTACCGCTAATGAGATGCAGGATATATCCTGCTGTAGAATCTTCTTCACTTAGTAGACTAATGCGCTTACCTTGATGTGAAAAACAATACCAATAAAGCATACAAGCGGGCATCGCCGCCAGTAAGCGTTCTGCTACCTCATCTTGCTTAGAAAAATCAGTTTCGGGCTCCATGCAGCCAAGCACCGAGCATGCAGTGCGCATTACATCCATAGGATGCGCATTAGCAGGGATATCTTCTAATATTTGCAACATAGCTTTAGACAGATTGCGGAATCCCCGCAATCTATTTTTATACTTATTCAATTGTGCCGTCGTCGGTAATTTTTCATGTAAGAGTAGATATGCAACTTCTTCAAATGAGGCTTGTTGCGCAAAATCATCAATGCTATAGCCACGGTAGTTTAACACTTGACTTGTTTTGCCAATGGTACTAATGGCTGTGGCGCCCGCAATAACCCCACGAAGACCTTTGTTGATCTCTTTTTTCATTATCACTTAAGCACAACATACTCTTTTGTTCTGCGTCGCACAAAAAACATAGCTTCACAACGTGATACACACATTGTGAGAATTCATTTATAAGCTACGTATAAGTACGTTTTTAATCCAAGAAATATTAGAATTGTTACGCGTTCCTATAGAAATTGCCTTTGTTTAGTTAAATACAACAAGCTGTTTGCGCTGATTATTTAAGCCATCCCAAAAGGCAGCCACTCCGTCGAGCATTTGATTGCCGTAAGTTATGAAATCATCCTCTCGAATGCTGCGAGTGAAATATAATTCTTCTAATTCTTCTTGTGTATGACGTGCATGCTGTGCTTCTAAACGGCTATGCCAAGTAAGAAATGCCAACGGTAAGTCCATATGATGCCTTATATTAAATTTAGTTAATCCTTCGATAAGCTCATCCCAGAAACCTGCGGCTGCCCAGTTTTCAACTGCATAACTAGCTGCTTGTGAAGCTTGATAGACTTCGCTTCCATAAAGGCGAGCAAGTTCGTCACAGAAAAAAAGAGTTGCCGCAGTGCCATGTTTGCGTTTACCCACGTCGTTAAAACCTAAGCCCAGCTTGCTGGAAATACGTAACAACCACTCAAAATGCGCTGCTCGAAAATGAAAAATCCCTCCTTCAACTGTACCTTCTGTAGCTACTAATTGCGGATCTCCTTCTTGATCAAAATTTTTAATATCACTGCGCTTTGCATTTTTCGATGAATTAAAAACCACTCCGATTTCGTTAGCAAGTATTTCTTTTGAAGCGCGCATTCCCTCTATGCTATCTGCATTTATAGTTTTTAATAATTGCGCAATCAGAAACTGATTTGAAAAGATAGAAAACTGAACTATGAACTTTTTCAAGTGTTCAATATTTTGTTCCCCTTTTTTAAACCAAGCCGTATACTCATTGCGGGTAATAGCACGATGCTTGAGCAGTTCATGGCTAATTCGATTTTGAAAATTCAAGAAACGGCTAGCTTTTTCAACTGTGTAATCCGTTTGACCCTTAAGGATGAGCTCCAAGGAAGGACTCGTTAGCCCCTCCAAGTGATGTTGGCGAACAAATTGTTGCAGTTGTCGATTCGCCGGCACACTCATAGCAACCTCCTTGCAAAAATACATTTCTATTTTAGCAAAATCTGTTTAACTACTATTAGACAAGGTTCAAATTGAAAAATTCCGTAAGAGTCAAAAGAACCACTAATTATCCTTAAATACTACTGGCTACTCTGCATCTGACTGATTATTGGGTGCTGCTGCTGAAAATTCATTCAGGGATAAGCATTCCTCATTAATATTTTTAATATTTGGAAATTTGCTGATATCACAATCAAAGCGCTTGACGCTATACACCTGGGGAACTAAAAAAATATCAGCCAAAGTGGGGTTATCACCGTAACAAAATTTACCTTTGGAATTATGACCCTCAAGAAATTTTTCTATAGCGGCTAATCCTTCATATATCCAATAACAGCACCACTTTCGTTTCTGATCATCACTGCAATTCAGTGAATCAGTAAGATAGTTAAGTACGCGTAAATTATTCAATGGATGTACCTCGCAAGCAATAATCTGTGCTATAGCACGTACATAGGCTCTGGCATTTGAGTTTGGTGGAAGTATGCTTGGTTCTGGATAAAATTCTTCAAGATACTCAATGATGGCCAGCGACTGAATAAACACTTTGTCCCGATCTTCCAAAGCAGGTACTAGGCCTTGTGGATTAATTGCTAAATACTCGGGTCG
>JAPUHH010000186.1 GCA_027297825.1 Gammaproteobacteria bacterium | reverse complement strand
AAAACGTCCACTATTGGCCGTAAGCAGACATTATTAGGTTGAGATAGGGGAAACTAGGTTGGAAATCACAAATCAAAGTTGTTTAATGACCGCTAACGACCCAAAGCGGACATTTAGCAAGAGTTAATTTTGATACAATTATACTGTTTAGTTTATAAGAAAAATAAATGGGAAAAGATTCAACGAATAGATTTATATCTGAATTTGTAAAACTACTTTCTTGGATACTAATTATTTCACTACCAGTTATTGGTTACGCAATGTTCTCAAATATTGGATTAGTTATAGGGATTGTAGTTTCTATAGGAATTGTTTTTTATTTAATAATCAGGTCTAGAGCAGAATCTAATTCATAACAGATGCCATAAAGCCTTATTGGCTATCACAAAGACGAATCGGATAATTTGAGAACTATTTGTAATGTCCGCTATTAGCCAAAAGTTGATGCTCAGTAACAAAATGGCACAAGCTAATTATTCTATAGTTAGGCTCTGCTTCACGAGGTATCAATCCATAAGGAGAAAACGACAATGAATCCAGACCAATCGTGGATGTGGGGTATGGGCGAAACGTGGATGTTCCCCATGATCATGTTCGTAATACTGATCATCTTCTTGTTTGTGTTTATCGGGCGATGGAGCGATAGACCACCGTGGCGGGGCTCGGGAGGACACCACAGAGAAAGCGGAGAATCGGAAACCGCGTTAGAAATATTGAAAAAAAGATATGCGAAGGGAGAGATCACAAAGGAGGAATTTGAACAGATGAAAAAGGATGTCTTGAGTTAGTAGTTGACGCAGTTATGACCTAACAACCACATTGTGTGTTAACGCAAAAAACACGTGGTTGATTAAAGCATTCTGAATGACCGCTTTTGGCCGAAAGCGGACATTCAATAAATAGACTCTTTGGTTAGCAAGCAGTCCTAAGTTGAAGAGCAGTTTCCAAAATGACTCTTTATTTACGGTGAGTATTGAACGGTTAGCATGTAGTCAATACAAACTCTCGGTCCGGGTTCGTGCTCAAATTCGAGATATTTATTAACCATTTGTCTCTGGCGAGAAATTGGCAGAATTACTTACGAAGTTTCAGGAGCTTGCAGCATCAACTCCGTACCGAAAGTTCGAATCCCTCTTGCTCCGCCAACGAGTCTTGTCTCTTGTAAGAGACACATAAATCTATAAAAAAGTGCCTATTTCTGCAGGCTTTGCGGAGGTTATCGGTCACAAAGGGGCACCGAGAATCTCCATTCTTATCGCAAATCGCCCAAAAGTCTCTACGAGCAAAAACCCGGTGCCCCTTGCAGTCAACGATTGAATGGGTCAAGTACTGCTAAACACGCTTGTATTGTCATGGCAAATGAATGCTTTTGGCTGAAAGCAGACATAGGATGGAAATCAAAGAAGAATTATTGTTGAATGACTGCTAACGACCCAAAGCGGACATTCAAACGTTAAGTGCATTAAAGTTACATTATGTTCCCGGAGCTTCAGCCAAGTCGACGCTGCGACAGTTGCCTGTAAGTTTCAATTTACTCATTACATCTCGCAATGCAGTTCGTACCCCTTCTTCTAAAACAGGATGATATACCGGCATTTCTACTGCTTGTTGTACGGTCATTTTTTGTTGAACCGCCCAGGCTAGTAGATGAGCTAAATTCTCAGCACGCGGTGCAAAAAGTTCTGCACCGACCAAAGTACAATTTTGTCGTTCTGCATAAATACGAACCATGCCACGATGCTGATTCATAACACGTGCTCGTCCTTGATCTCCATACGATATTTCTCCAATTTCAAATTTCCCAGGTTCAAGTTCATCATATCGCTTACCAACAAGTGCCATCTGAGGATCGGTAAATGTGATCGCAAGTGGTATACGCCGCACCTGTGCAATCGTGTCGGGGAAACGCATTGCATTTTTACCTGCAATTCGTCCATCATCAGATGCTTCATGTAGAATTTGCCGATGTCCGGCCGCGTCTCCCGCAATAAAAATAGGCAAATCTCCTATTTGTGTGGTCTGAGGATTCCATTCACGAATTACTTTTTCATAATTTAGTCCAGCTGCTTCCAAATCTAAATGAGGTAAAGTTGATTTTCTGCCCGTTGCAATAACTATTTTTTCAAAAATCTGTTCGTGCTCACCACCTTGTACATCTTTCCATTTCAAATTAATGCTGGAAGATTTTTTTTCTGCATGGGTAATAGATGAATTAAAGTTAAAATTAAGTTCTTTAATTAGTATTTCTTGTGCATTTTTTTGTACAACAGGATCAGTAAGTGCTCCCAATCGATCAGAACGAGCAAAAAATGTAGTTTTAACACCAAGGCGATGTAATGATTGACCTAGCTCAAGTCCGATAATGCCTGTTCCAATTACAGCCAATGTGCGCGGAAGCTCTTGGAGTTCAAATACGTCATCATTTATAAGTACATCATCTTTAATCATGTCAAAAGGTGGTGGAATAAAGTGCGAACTGCCTGTCGCAATTACAATTGATTGTGCATTAATGATGGTGTGATCATCGACTTGAAGTGAAGTGGGCCCAACAAATTTTGCGTGCCCGTGTATTCGGAATTTATCAGGTCTCGCTTCAGTGCTTTTAACCACAAATCCTGCAAAACGATCACGCTCTGCACGTACTCGCTCAAATACAGAAGCCCCATTGATAATTTTATCTTTTACTTGAATCCCAAAAGCTGTGGCTTGGTCAATTGTGTGAGATGCTTCCGCTGCGGCAATCAGCAGTTTTGAGGGCATACATCCTGTGCGTGCACACATGGTTCCGTATGGCCCAGACTCAATGAGTAGCCAACTTCCCCCTGCATTTTCAACTTCGCGCAATGCATTAAGTGCAGCAGTACCTGATCCAATAATCGCAACATCAGTATCTAAAGTTTTCATATTTGTATCCATTAATCTATTACTGGAATTATTTAAGTTACAAAGTGTGAATATTCACGAAGCGAGGCTGGGTGTTGAGTTAATTTGAGAACTTAAAAAAGAGACTGTTCTTAAACTAGCTTCGAGCGCACCTTCTAAAAAGCCATTGTTGTGTTGGCGAAAATCTGCAGATTCTGATCCGGACCAAATTAATTGTTGATGCCAAGATTTTTCCGTCACACTAACGATATTATTGGCTGGATGAAACATCAGCATTTCTTGGTCGTAATCAGTAGACAAAGATGTATACGAGAGCACGATAGAAAAAGGCTCAATCTGGCTTCGTTCCAGCCACTATTATCGTGAGATAGAAGATCAAACTCGAATAGATCGTATGGAGGGAATAAATGTTGCAAAATCGAAGTTTCCATTACATTTTAATCCAAAAACTGCGTCGCCACTGACTATTGAGTGGTCAGGAACAATTGGATGTGAAATTGTACCTCATTACATAATGTCGATGCATGGTACAAGCATTTCCGGCGAGCGCCAGAATAAATTTGGAACTCATACACTAGGCGTCAGAAATATTTTTAAGTTGGCTGTAGAACTATTCTATAAAGCATCTAAACAAATTGATGTAACTGGTTACAGGTACGGCCCAGTAAGTTATCAATATACTTCACTCATAATGTCGCTAAATGGCGGTAGTTCCGCTATAGGCTTAAATTGCGATCCTCCGGTATATGTAAAATCCATAGATACAAATGTTTTAAGAAAAGTACCTATAGAGCCATTTATTAGTCAAGATGAATGGCGAATTGTTATATTTCCAAGAGAATACCTTAATGGTGATTCAAACGAACCATTAAAAATCAATGTGGACCCGAATAATTTTTACGAGTACATAAAACCGATCACTAATACACAAGCTGATTGAGATATTAATGTCCGCTTTTGGCCGAAAGCGGACATACAACTCTTAAACGTAAAATAGCCTTGGAAAAGTTAAACGGTGTAATGGCAATCCCAGCCGCA
>JAPUHH010000185.1 GCA_027297825.1 Gammaproteobacteria bacterium | reverse complement strand
ACCCGCTCTACCAACTGAGCTACCGGGGAATAAGGGAGCGCAAGATGGTAACGGCCTGCAATTAGTCGGTCAATATAAAGTTTAACTCTATATCATTTAAAAGCATTGGCTTATTACCAACTGGGTGTTTTATAGGACCCAGTTTCATATCGCCGTTCAGTTCAAAATTCCCACCGTTAGAGCGAAAGTCAATTTCCCCCCATTTTTGCATAGATTAGCCAAGATTCTTAGATCAGTCGTCTTCGAGAGTCGGTTTAGGGAATTAATCTATAGATTCCCCTCAGATTGTCTGGCTGATAGTACCAATAAGCGGCAACCGTCATCTGTAGGTCTTTGATCATTCTATAAATATTTCTCGAATACGGCATCTTGTCGTGTATGAAAACGTCATGGGTGAAAACAAGGAGTGACACAAGTGGGAAACATTGCGCTATTTGACTATGGTGGTTATAAGATAAGGATCGTCAAGGATGAGACTGGTGGTGGCCCATGGTTTGTTGCGGCGGATATTTGTCGTTGTCTTGGATTGGCCATTAACAAACGTACCGGGAAACCGAATGTAACGGTTGCAACGCGTGGACTTAATGATGTGCAGAAACGCAGGTACCGTATCGATACGCCAGAGAATCCAAAAAACCCCTGGATAGACATGATGATATTGTCTGAGGATGGTATGCATAAAATGCTACGTACCTCAGAGAGTATTGATGTGCGACGCTTCAAGCAGCACGTGCAGCGAGAAGTGATGCCAGATTTTCCAAGTAGTAACTCGCGAACGATGCGAGCGAATCAAGGTTAATTAACAACCTGTTCTTTATTAAAACTCATGGCAGATCCCATTGAACCAATTGGGTCTGAAGTGAGTGCTTATCTAAAGCGCTTTAAGGCGCGTGATCGCTTTTTGTAAAGCATCCATGCTCGTTGCGAAAGATATGCGTAAGTGGCCAGCTAGGCCAAATGCAGATCCAGGCACGACCGCGATACCCGTTTCATTGAGTAGGTATTCGGCAAACTCAACATCATCCGCCACACCTGAAATTTTTTCAATTAGGCCTGCCACGTTTGGGAAGCAATAAAAGGTTCCATCTGAGGGTAGACAATGTACCCCATCGATTTCATTCAAGGCTTTAACAATATAGTCGTGTCGTTCTTCAAATGCGTTACACATGGTCACTACACAGCTCTGGTTGCCGATTAGCGCTGCCTCAGCCGCAGCTTGTGAAATAGAGCTGGGGTTGGATGTGCTTTGCGATTGAATATCGATCATCGCTTTAATAATAAAGCTGGGTCCTGCCGCATAGCCAATGCGCCAACCAGTCATGGAATACACTTTTGAGACACCGTTTAACACAAGGGTGCGGTTTTTAAGTGAAGGTGTGGTGTTTAAAATGTTTACAAACTTTTGACCGCGAAACATGATGTGTTCATAGATGTCATCCGTAACAATATGGATTTGCTTATTTTTTTCTAATACATGTCCAAGCTCTGCAAGCTCATCTTCGTTATAGCCAATGCCAGATGGATTAGAGGGACTATTGATGACAAATAGTTTGGTTTTATCGGTAATGGCATTTTCTAAGTCGGCAGCGGTAATCTTGCAACCGTTTTCGTCATTACTAGGGATGATGATTGGACTGCCATCCGCTAGCAATACCATGTCTGGATACGATACCCAGAATGGTGCAGGAATGAGCACTTCATCTCCTGCGTTTAAAATAGCTTGGCATAGGTTATAAAAAACCTGTTTGCCGCCATTGGAAACCATCACCTCATTCATTTCGTAATGGAGCTGGTTGTCACGCTTGAATTTTTCAACAATGGCTTGTTTGAGGGACACAGTGCCCGATACAGGAGTGTATTTTGTTTTGCCCGCTTGCATCGCAGCAATTGCGGCTTCTTTGATATGCTCAGGGGTGTCAAAGTCAGGTTCGCCAGCCGCCAAGCTCAAAATATCTCCGCCTTCTGCGCGAATTTGATTTGCACGTGCGGTTATCGCTAAAGTGACAGAGGGTTTGATGCGTGCAACACGATCAGCTAATGGACTTTTCAAAGGATCTTTCCCTGGTTTGTTGATTGATAAATACGGGTACTCTACAGCGGCGGACAATCATACTGGAACTTTCAATAAGAGATAAGCCAATAAATAAATATGCATAAGCATTTTCAATTAAATAGCGATTTTGTTCCTGCAGGAGACCAGCCTCAAGCGATTCAAACCCTAGTCGAGGGTCTGAATGATGGGTTGGCCCATCAAACGCTGCTTGGAGTTACGGGATCCGGTAAGACCTTCACTATCGCTAAGGTCGTGGAGGCAGTGCAGCGGCCCACCATCATATTGGCGCCCAACAAAACCTTGGCGGCTCAGTTGTATGGGGAAATGAAAGAATTCTTCCCAAAGCATTCTGTGGAATATTTCGTTTCTTATTATGACTACTACCAACCTGAGGCCTACGTACCCTCCAGCGATACCTTTATAGAAAAAGATGCCTCGGTGAATGAGCATATTGAGCAAATGCGCTTATCGGCGACTAAAGCGCTATTTGAGCGACCCGATACCATCATCGTTGCCACAGTATCGGCGATTTATGGCTTAGGTGACCCTAAAGCCTATCTGGATATGGTCATGCACCTCGATCGTGGCGATCGCATCGATCAACGCAATTTGTTGCGCCGATTAGCCGAGCTTCAATATACGCGCAATGATCTTGAATTGCGTCGCGGCACCTTTCGAGTACATGGCGAGGTCATTGATGTGCATCCTGCTGAATCCGAGCGTGAAGGAATTCGTATTGAGCTGTTTGATGATGAGATAGAAAATCTAAGTTATTTTGATCCACTCACCGGAGAGATGATTCGTAAAGTCCCGCGTCTGACAATTTATCCGAAGACTCATTATGCAACCCCTAGAGAGATCTTATTGCGCGCGGTGGACTATATAAAAGAAGAACTCAAAGAGCACTTAGAAGTACTGAATAAAGCGAATCGATTGGTCGAAGCGCAACGCCTTGAGCAACGCACACGATTTGACTTAGAGATGATTCAAGAAATAGGCTACTGCGCAGGGATAGAAAACTATTCACGGTATCTATCAGGTCGTGGACCCGGTGAACCGCCGCCATGTTTATTAGACTACTTGCCAGACAATGCGTTAATGGTCATGGATGAAAGCCATGTATCAGTCCCCCAGTTTGGTGGCATGTACAAGGGTGATCGCTCGCGTAAAGGCACACTAGTTGAATATGGATTTCGACTGCCATCCGCCTTAGATAATCGCCCACTAATGTTTGAAGAGTTTGAGTCTCTCGCTCCACAAATGATTTATGTTTCCGCCACACCGGGGCCTTATGAATTAGAAAAGTCTGATGTCATTGTGGAACAAGTTGTGCGCCCCACTGGTTTAATCGATCCTGAAATTGAAGTGCGGCCTGTCGCTTCACAAGTGGATGATGTGTTATCGGAAATTAATCATTGCGTTGCGAAAGGTGAGAGGGTGTTAATCACTACACTGACCAAACGCATGTCAGAAGATCTCACAGAGTATTTAGCCGAGCATGGTGTGCGTGTGCGGTATTTGCATTCTGATATCGATACCGTAGAACGCGTGGAGATAATTCGCGGCTTGCGCAAGGGTGATTTTGATGTGCTAGTGGGAATTAATTTATTGCGTGAAGGCTTGGATATTCCAGAAGTCTCATTGGTGGCGATTCTAGATGCAGACAAAGAAGGCTTTTTACGGTCCGAGCGTTCACTGATTCAAACAGTTGGCCGTGCCGCGCGCCACATTAATGGCCGAGCCATTATGTATGCGGACAAAATTACCGGTTCTATGCAGCGTACCCTAGATGAAACGGAGCGGCGTCGCGCTAAGCAAATTGCTTTTAATAAAGAGCACGGTATTACGCCAAAGGGTATAAAAAAGAAAGTTTCGGATATTATGGAAGGGGCGCGTTCATCACCTTATGAGCACGGTATGAGTAAGTCGCGTGCAAGAAAAGTGGCTGAAGATGTTGCTACTTATTCTAATATGAGTCTGGAGCAGGGCATGAAGAAGGTAAAGCAACTTGAACAGCAAATGTATAAACATGCGAAGAATTTGGAATTTGAAGAGGCGGCGAATCTGCGGGACGATATTATTCTATTGAAGGATGTTATTTTGGGTAAACCAGTAACGAAGGCAGGATGATAAAATCTATGGTACCGAATCATTGTGTTCTATGTTAATTTCACAGACAGTATTAGGCGCGTAGCTCAGTTGGTTAGAGCGCTACCTTGACATGGTAGAGGTCGTTGGTTCGAATCCAATCGTGCCTACCAATATTTATTTTTAAACATCAGAATAGCGAATTTTGTTTTTAGACAAGGCGCGGGAATTTTGAGAAGCGGAGTTTACATGTATGTAAATGAGCATCAAAAAAATTATCGCAACGCCGTATAAGGACAAAAAATGAATTCTGGCAAGTGGCCCCTGGTATAGGTCACCACTGGAGATTTGCATGCCGACGATTACTCTTCCCGATGGAACTCAAAAAGAATTTGCTGATTCGGTAACGATTCAACAAGTGGCCGCATCGATTGGCCCTGGATTAGCCAAAGCCACTATAGCCGGGCGTATTGATGGGCAATTAGCAGACGCCTGTGTGGATCTTGTTGAAGACGCCAAGCTCGAAATTGTTACCAGTAAAGATGCAGATGGAGTCGATATTATTCGTCACTCGTTTGCTCATTTGATGGGTCATGCTGTTAAGCAATTGTATCCCACAGCAAAAATGGCGATTGGGCCTGTGATTGAAAATGGTTTTTATTACGATATTGAGTTTGAGCGACCCTTTACGCCAGAAGATTTAGCTGCCATCGAAAAACGTATGCAAGTGCTGATCAAGCAGGACTACGAAGTAGTTCGTGAAGTGGTCAGTCGTGATCAAGCGGTCGAAACGTTTAAGCAACGCGGTGAAGATTATAAAGTCGAGATTGCATCTGAAATTCCTGATGGTGAGGTCATTGCTTTGTATCACCATCAAGAATACACCGATATGTGTCGTGTGCCACACGTGCCCAAAACCCGTCATTTACGAGCATTTAAACTTACTACGTTGGCGGGTGCCTATTGGCGCGGCAATTCAGATAATAAAATGTTACAACGCATCTATGGCACAGCATGGGCAGATAAAAAACAACTTAAAAATTATTTAACACAACTGGAAGAAGCCGAGAAGCGCGACCATCGAAAACTGGGCAAGCAAATGGATTTATTTCATTTCCAAGATGAAGCGCCGGGCATGGTGTTTTGGCATGATCGCGGGTTTACACTTTATCGTATAGTAGAAAATTATATGCGTGATAAGATTCGTGCGCATGGTTATCAGGAGGTCTCAACTCCACAAGTGTTGGATCGTAAGTTATGGGAGAAATCAGGCCATTGGGATAAATTTGGCGACATGATTTTTGCAACGCAATCGGAAAATCGTGAATACGCGATTAAACCTATGAATTGTCCAGGGCATGTGCAAATTTACAATCAAGGCTTAAAAAGTTATCGGGATTTACCGCTAAAATTATCTGAATTTGGTTTGGTGCACCGTAATGAGCCTTCCGGAACTTTGCATGGTTTAATGCGATGTCGGCGATTTGTGCAAGATGATGCACATATATTTTGTACCCGCGATCAATTGCAGCATGAAGTGGCTGAACTGATTAAATTAACCTTCGATGTGTATAATGATTTTGGTTTTACAGATATCGAACTGGCATTGTCGACTCGCCCTGAAAAGCGCGTTGGTGAAGACAGTTTATGGGACGAAGCAGAGCAGGCCTTGGACCTGGCATTAAGCAGTCAAGGACTGGAATTTAAACTGCAGCCCGGTGAAGGGGCCTTTTATGGCCCGAAAATTGATTTCACGCTACGTGATTGTATTGGGCGCGCTTGGCAATGTGGCACTATTCAGGTCGATTTCTCCATGCCGGGGCGCTTGGATGCGGATTATGTCGCGGATGATGGCTCGCGCCAGGTTCCTGTAATGATCCATCGTGCTATTTTGGGCTCTTTAGAGCGGTTTATAGGCATTTTAATAGAGAACTATGCCGGTGATATGCCGTTTTGGCTGGCTCCTACTCAGGCGGCAATTCTGAATATTACGGATCGACAGGCGAAATATGTCGGTTTAATGGCAGAAATGCTCAAAAAGCAAGGATTCAGAGTGATTTCTGACTTGAGAAATGAAAAGATTGGCTTTAAGATTCGCGAGCACACGATTGCCCATATTCCTTTTATGCTAGTGGCAGGCGATCGTGAAATCACCGCGAATCAGTTGGCCGTTCGTACGCGTAATGGTGAAGATCTGGGCTCGATGGATGTAGATGCTATCGCACAGATGTTTGCTGAGAAAAACGCGCACCGCGGCCATTAATTTTTTTGGAGGATTAAGATATCAGCGCAGCGAAAGATAACCGTTTAAACGAGGAAATTACCGATCGAGAAGTACGTCTTATAGACATGGATGGAGAAAATGTTGGCGTAGTAGACATTGATAAAGCCCAACAGATTGCGGTTGATGCAGAACTTGATTTAGTAGAGATAGTTCCAAATGCCAAACCCCCAGTATGTCGAGTGATGGATTACGGTAAATTTAAGTTTGAGTTAAGTAAAAAAGCCCAAGTTGCGAAAAAGAAACAAAAAATAATCCATGTAAAAGAAATTAAGTTTCGTCCTGGTACAGAAGAAAGTGATTATCAGGTTAAGTTAAGAAAGCTAACTGAATTTTTAACGAGTAATAATAAAACTAAAGTTACGATACGGTTTAGAGGTCGAGAAATGATGCACCAAGAGCTTGGCGGCAATTTGCTTGATCGAATTGAAAATGATTTAAAAGAATTTGGTGAAGTTGAGCAGCGACCAAAACTAGAAGGCCGACAGTTAGTGATGGTGTTTTCACCTATACGTAAATAAATAATTGGGAATAGTAATAATGCCGAAGTTAAAAACAAATAGAGGTGCGGCGAAGCGCTTTAAGAAAACTGCAAAAGGTGGCTTTAAATGTGCACAGTCACATGCAAGACATATACTTACCAAGAAAAGTACAAAGCGTAAAAGGCAGTTGCGGTCCGGCTCTTTAATCGCTGATTCAGACATTAATGCTGTAAAACAAATGTTGCCTTTCGCATAAGGCTTAAATATAAAGGATTCGGAGAGAAGAAATGGCAAGAGTAAGTCGATCAGTGGTTGCGCATGCTAAGCACAAAAAAGTTCGTGCTAAAGCGAAAGGCTATTATGGCGCACGAAGAAACGTATATCGTGTAGCTAAACAAGCTGTTATTAAGGCAGGGCAATACGCTTATCGTGACCGCCGTCAGCGTAAGCGGCAGTTTCGATCACTATGGATTGTGCGTATCAATGCTGCTGCAAGACAGTTTGATATGTCTTACAGTCGTTTGATAGATGGTCTTATCAAGGCTTCTATAGAAATAGATCGCAAAGTGCTAGCGGACTTAGCCGTGCATGATATTACTACCTTTGGCAAGCTTGCTGAAAGAGCGAAAGCGAGTTTGGCTAGTTAATGTTACATTAAATGGCTTGGCTCTTTTTTCTGTAAAAGACTTGCTTTGCTAGTATTAAAAAAGGGAAAGGCATTGCCTTTCCCTTTTTTCGTTTAACATATTTAATTTAGCTTATACAAAATGACGGATCTTAATTCTTTAGAAGTTCAAGCACTTAAAGAGATTCAGTCTACCTGTGAGGTGGATGCCTTAGAGTCGTTGCGGGTTCAATACTTGGGTAAAAAAGGTGTTCTCACTGAGAAGCTCAAAGAACTTGGCAAACTCCCAAAAGAACAGCGTCGTGAAGCCGGGCAAAAAATAAATCTGATTAAAGCCAGTGTTCAACAAGCGCTAGAGGAAAAAAAAATTAAGTTAGTAGAATCAGCTATTGCTGAAAAATTAAAATGTGAAGCATTAGATATTACCTTGCCGGGACGTGGTCAGAGCTTAGGTAGCTTGCACCCTATCACTCATACTCTTGCTCGAATTGAAGAATATTTTCGACGCCATGGATTTGTTGTCGAGGAAGGGCCAGAGATTGAGGATGAATTCCATAACTTTGAAGCTTTGAATATCCCAGATCATCATCCTGCACGGGCTATGCACGATACGTTTTATTTCGACGATAAGCTTTTGTTGCGTACCCATACATCATCGGTGCAAATTCATGTAATGCAGGAGCAAAAACCTCCGATCAGAATCATTGCGCCAGGTAGAGTGTATCGATGTGACTCAGATCCAACGCATAGCCCTATGTTTCATCAAGTCGAAGGTTTGTTAGTGGATGAGCAAGTGTCATTTGTTGATTTAAAAGGCATCATCATTGAGTTTCTGCAAACATTTTTCGAAGATGAAAATTTAAAAATACGTTTTCGACCCTCTTACTTCCCATTTACCGAGCCTTCCGCTGAAATTGATATTGCGATGGCGAATAGCAATTCAAAAAATACCAAATGGTTAGAAGTGATGGGTTGCGGCATGGTGCATCCAGCGGTATTTGAAAAAGTGGGTGTCGATACAAATAAATACAGCGGCTATGCATTTGGGTTGGGTGTTGAGCGCCTTGCGATGTTGCGCTATCAAGTAAATGACTTGCGTTTATTTTTTGAAAACGATTTGCGTTTTCTACAGCAGTTTGCATAAGGTCTAAGAGATGCGTGTAAGTGAAAATTGGTTGCGTGAGTGGGTAAATCCTGCGGTGGATACTCAGCAATTAGCGGATACCTTAACCATGGCAGGCTTGGAGGTCGATAGCATAGAGCCTGCTGCACCGGTTTTTTCAGGCGTAGTGGTTGCAAAAGTGCTTGAAGTGGTAGCACATCCCGATGCAAAAAAACTTCATATTTGTAGCGTTGATGATGGATCGGGAAATCCTCTATCTGTAATTTGTGGTGCCAGTAATGTGCGTGCAGATTTGTTAGTGGCATTTGCAAAAGTTGATGCAATCCTGCCGAATGATTTCAAGATCGAAGCAAAAACACTGCGTGGGGTCGACTCATTTGGAATGTTGTGCTCTGCATCTGAATTGGGTTTAGCTGAATCTTCGCAAGGAATATTGGAGTTGCCAAAAGATTGTGAGCTAGGCGCAGAAGTATTTGAAGCTCTAGCCTTAAATGATTCTGTTATTGATATTGATTTAACGCCCAATCGTTCCGATTGTTTGAGTGTTCAAGGTATCGCACGAGAAGTGTCGGCGCTTTTAAATATCAGTATGGAGCAGACGCAAATCGCCTCTGTAATTGATAGTTCTAGTCAAGCAGTGTTCCCGGTTTCAATTGAGGTGCCTAAAGATTGCCCGGGTTATGTTGGCAGGGTGATTGAGGGGGTATCTGGCAAGGTACAAAGTCCGATGTGGATGCAGGAAAAATTACGCCGTGCTGGAGTTCGTTCCATCAATGCACTCATCGATATTACAAATTATGTGATGCTAGAGCTGGGCCAACCTATGCACGCATTTGACCTGGATAAATTACATGATGGAATAGTCGTGCGGTTCGCTCAGCCAGAAGAAAAATTAGAGTTGTTGGATGGCCAAGTGGTGGAATGTTCTGCTGATGACTTGGTGATTGCTGATGCAAAACAGTCTGTTGCCCTAGCAGGAATTATGGGTGGAGCTGGCACGACTGTTGATGATGATACAGCCAATATATTTTTAGAAAGCGCATCATTTAAACCTGAAACCATTGTGGGGAGGGCGAGACGTTACGGCTTGCATACAGATTCTTCGCATCGTTTTGAGCGAGGAGTCGACCCGCAGTTAGCACGGCCTGCAATTGAAAGGGCAACACAATTAATACTCGAAATTGTAGGCGGCACTGCAGGCCCTGTTGTATGTGAAGCAGATGAATCTGCGACGATGCAAAATGTAAGTATTAATCTTGATCATGCAAAAGTTGAATCAATATTAGGCATTGTGATTTCAATTAATGAAGTCGAAAAGCTCTTAACGCGTTTGCATTGCAAAGTGCAAATTGATGGAAATAGTTTAAGCGTTGTGCCGCCAAGTTTTCGTTTTGATCTCGCCATAGATGTTGATCTAATTGAGGAAGTAGCTCGTTTGGTAGGCTATGAAAATATACCGGGGAAAGTAAAGTCGATCTCGTCGGGTGATGGCGCGGTGTCTATCAGTGTGGATAAGCTTGCTTTATTGAAACAGGCACTTGTTACCCGCGGCTATCATGAAATCATTTCGTTTAGTTTTGTCGATCAGGCAATTGAAACCTTGCTTAATCCAGGGTATGAAGCAAAAATACTGGCTAATCCGATTTCTCAAGAATTGTCGGTG
>JAPUHH010000184.1 GCA_027297825.1 Gammaproteobacteria bacterium | reverse complement strand
TCATCACCGAGTAAAATAATCTTTTTTATAGAGTAAGTATTTTTTCATCTCTGATTTATCATATAATAGCTAGCATAATAAAATTATTTGCCCATAACGACAAAAATAATTGGCAATGCCGCTATCAATTAATTTACTTTTTGCTTTGCTGGTATTACTGATTGGCGTATTTACGCTACTTTTAAAGTAGTAATTCACCATATCAAGGCTAGGCCTGTACAGAGCTAAAGCTATTCTCAGAAGCTATAGCAATGAGCTATGGCGTATTGAAAGCTATTGGCAATGAAAATAGATGATTTGCTGGTCTTCACGGCCTAGCGGCTCACCTAAACTGATTTTGCCCTCACCGAACAAATAAACCTTTTGTCCTTGTAGGCGTATTTTGCCTAGTTCTTCGGTTTCCATGAAGGTTCCATTGAGGCTGATGTCTTGGAGCACAAACTCTCCATCTAGATAAGAAATATTGGCATGCTGTTTTGAGACAAAGCGGGTACCTATTCTTACATCTACGTGTAGCGATCGGCCTAGGCTAAATTTCTCCAGGCTGTTGTCAAAAAAATAGCTCTCTTCTCCAATTCGTAAACTTAGTTCGCTAGTATTACGAATGGGTTGATTTTCTTGCCAAATAAGCTTGAGATTCGCTTTACGTCGATCTGCAACATGACGTCTATCCTTGCGAACGATATTAAAATCGCTATCCAGCAAAGGAAATTGTGACGATTGGTTTGCACGCCGATCATTTTCACGATGTACGTAAACCTTGGATTGCGCGTTAGCCATACTTGCTGTGGACAAAGGTTCAAATTATTATTAATTAAGTATATTACGGAAATAACATTTTAAAAGTGAACCCCATCAACTTGCAGACCAGTAATAAAAGGTTACATGGGTAGCTTAAAGTTGCAAAATCAAGTATTTAAGCGATAATCGTGGCATCCCTTTCTGTTCTTGACGAGTGGTATTTATGCGTGAAACCAAACCCTATTCCCTCGCGGGATAAATGCACAACTACTGCCCATACGCGAATTAGTTTAACTGTATTTGCCTCAGCCACTGAAAAAACCAGCTGCACGCGACGTCCCACGTAAGCATGCTCGGGAGTTAGCTCTAAAAACGCTCCTCGAGTACTTAAGTTTGTAGGTTGATAGCGAGAGATATTTAGTTGCGGACAATACATACGCAAATTCGATGGCGAATTCTTTCTTTGCGTAATTCGACGTTCTTTTTGAGCTGCAGCACTCTGACTCATAAGTTGATTTCTATTTTTATCATTGTTTTAGATCGAAATCCTAGGCTGTTAAGCACAAATATCTTCTTTGAAAATGCACACAAGAAAAACAAATAAATGTTGTGATTACAAGATATTACGCTACTCATAACAATAATTGTAGCTCAATAAAGCCACTATATACACATCTTCAATATTGTGGGTACTAAAACTTGTGACCGCAGTTGGATTATTTATCTAATGCCTCTAACCAGGCCATACTTTTATCTTACAAATATCCTTAACTGTCACACTATTAGTAAAGTATTGTTGTCATTCAATCCAAAAAAAGTGGCTTAGCTCATAATTCACTTGGTAATTGTGTCGTTTTTTCTTACAATACCGGCGTTAAGTTGCAGACCCAAAGTCAAATGCCTTTGGGCATTCACCTGGGGAGATGGTGAATAACTGTAGCAAACGTTAATTAACGAATCGTACGATTATCAATTTAAATAACTTCGGAGTTAATAATATGCTAACTAAGAAACTACTTTTCCCTGCAGTTTTCGCACTTGCGACAATCTTTACCATCGGGTGTACAACCACTGCTATGGAAGAGCCTGCAATGGAAGAAGCTGATCCATTAGCAGAAGTTCGCTCAATTGCTGAAGAAGCATTGCGAACGGCTAATAGCGCAGCTTACGCCGCAGCTACTGCTAAAGATGTAGCAAATGCTGCACAAGATTCTGCAGATGCTGCACAAGCTTGCTGTGATGCAAACTCACGCCGCATGAGCCGTATGTTCAGCGGGTCTATGAGCTCTAAGTAAGCAGAAATATCTTTTTAAGTGAAGGTATTAAAAGGCCCGCTAGTCGGGCCTTTTTTTATGGGCAACTTTTAAGCCCACCACAGTCGGTAAGCCGGTTTTATTTTTTGCTAAACGATTGGCTAAGCTCCAATTCACCTTATAGTCTTTACTGGACTCAGTAGCACCAATGATTGCACGTACAAATTGAGTTAAGTTACGAGAATTAGTAGTACTCTCATCGCCCTCATTAGGATGCATCTCGGCATACAACTTGCCACGGTGCCATGCCAATTTATAGGGTTGATTGACAATGGTAACAGGCATATTCACGGCAACACGTTTAAATAAATCCTCAATACCATCAGGGTGTAGACGTATGCAGCCATGTGTCACTTTCATGCCTATGCCACGGGGCTCATTGGTACCGTGAATTAAATAACCTGAAAGACCTAAGCGTAGTGCGTATTTACCCAGTGGATTATCAGGTCCTGGAGGCACTGAAGCAGGCAAAGGGTCGTTTTTCTCTTCATGCTCTTTGAGTATGGAGACGGGAGG
>JAPUHH010000183.1 GCA_027297825.1 Gammaproteobacteria bacterium | reverse complement strand
TGATCTTGATCTTGATCTTGATCTTGATATTGAACTTGATCCACATCCAATCCTGTTTCTTTGCCCATATTTTGATAGATGCCATTAAAGTTCCGAACCTAGAAGTGTATTTACTTGTTATTATTATTCAATGCCGATAACCTTTTAAAAAAATTAGCTGATATCATATTTCTGCTACCAATAAAGCAATCCGAAGGGGTGTTCGATGGTATACACCAAAAAATCATCCGCGCTATTGATCATTGGCCTAATTCTGCTGGCAATTTGGTATTTAGCTACAACTAACATCCTTTCTCCTTATATAGAACACCTTGGTGGCACTGAATACAAGTACTTAGCTGAGATTACGTCGCTACCATTGTACTTTGGAATCTTTTCGATTGTATTTGGAGCATGGCAGTGGTTCGGCAAACAAAAAGAAGGCTCCTGCGACTATTACCTGTCAACCCTCGCAGGTGGCATGTTCATTTTATTAATTACTATGCTGGTTCGTTGGTTTCTAGCACCTGAAATAGCAGTAATCAGCAAGTCCATGGGTAAAATTGGTGCTACAGGCAAATATCTACACGACATACTAGGACTGAACTATGTAGTACTGGGAATTCTAGTGGGCATCATCATAGTAAATTTTTTTAAGGTCCCAAACTGGGCGCAAAATGGTGTTCGACTTTCGCGCTTAGGTTTAAAGACGGGCGTTATACTCTTAGGCACTCTCTACAGTGCTGCAGAACTAAAAAACCTTGGCGGCTTGTCCATCATCATGATTGGGGTTTTTGTTCTGGGTTCAGTTGGATTAGTACTATGGCTGGGTAGACGAATGAGAATTCCAAATTCCATGGGTGGCGTGCTCTCTGCAGGTATGGGGGTTTGTGGGGTCTCTGCAACCGTAGCCGCTGCCCCAGTAGTGCAAGCGAAATCTGTTGAGATTGCATACACCATAGGCACTATCTTGCTATGGGGAGTTGCCTGTATGTTTGTGTTCCCTATTGTCGGACATTTGTTAAACCTTTCTCATCTGCAGTTTGGTGCATGGGCAGGAACGGGAATTTTAAATTCTGCTCAAGTAGCCGGCGCAGCACTTGCTTATCAACCAGATGGTATTGAAACACTCAAAGTTGCCGAAATATTTAATATTACTCGCGTGCTCATACTTCCTATCATCGTATTATGGCTTGCGGTTTGGTATGTCAAACGTGAAGGCAATAGTTCTACACAGGTTAATGCTGGGAAAGTAATATTTGAAAAATTCCCGATTTTTGTATTAGGATTTATTTTGTTATTCGGATTATCTACTACTGGAATATTTTCACCTGCGAACCACTACAAGGGAAAATACTTTGGCAATACTACTGCAACAGGTTTTAATAAAGAAGATTTACTCACATTAGATGAAATTTCGTTATTAAAAAGTGAGCTTATTAAAGTACAACGACAAGATCGCAAGCAAGCCTTTCAAAAATTATTAGAGCATGGCAAAGTCGCTAGCATCGATGATGATGACACCTTACGCGGATTAGTGAATGCTAAGGTGCTTTCCAAGCCAGCCAATGACATCCTAAAGAAAACACATAAAGCAGTAAGACATACCGCTAAAAAAATAAAAGTATTCCGCAGTTGGATCACTTGGTTATTTGCCTTTGGCTTAGTTGGACTCGGTATGCAAATCACGGTATCTGCAATGCGCCAAGCTGGCGGTCAACCCGCTATAATTGGTGGCATAGTCGGCTTAATCAAAGCAGGATTTTCTCTGATCGTAGTTATATTATTGATATCAGAAACTATTTAGGAGCTCTGTCATGAAAGATAATGGAAAAATATTTGAACGTGGATCGGCCTTGTCTATTTTCAGCAGCGATCGAATAGAAGACTTTATCGCACTTATTTTAGCTTTAGTAATCGCCTTTTTTGTATATATTACCTATTAGAATTTATTTAATTTATTCCACTAGATGGTTAAGGCTACACAAAATATTTTACTGGCGAGTCATGGAACAATAGGTGCGCAAGCTGCCGAACAAAAAGTATTTGAAATGTGCGCAAGTAATGCGCATATCACACATTTATTAGTTGTGCCCGAATTTTGGAAAGACATGCTAGGCGATGATTGGCTAAACAATAGCGTAACGCGCATACAGTTTGAAAATTATCTTGAAACAGAACTTGGGCAAGAAGTGGACCAACACATTGACCGAGTACATTCCCGACTGGAGAAATTAGGTATATGTAGCACTCATAAAATTGTTTTTGGCAATCCAGATAAGTGTCTAGTTAATACTTGTGGCCTATCTGAGTTTGATTTAATCGTAATGGGTTCGCCACGACCCAAAGGAACAGCTGGCTTACGTTCGCGCATGACAACTAAGTTCACCGCTCGCCAGCTAACAATACCTCTATTAGCAGTACCCCATCCTAATGCCTAATGGCAAAAATCTGCTTGAAAATGAAGACAAGGCTTGGGCAGCATTTAAGACTCCATTAGATAAAGACTCATTATTGGTATTTTGCCAAGATGTAGAGCGGTTATTACGTATAAATCCCTACTTAGTATTTAAAAAATGGGAAAAAATTGATGCTCGGCGCTACCGCTTTCATGCCGTAAACCATAGTCAAATACATGCATTCAACATTGAAACTGACTTGCAAATACTAACAACCTCAAATGGATTAGAAATTCACTATGCCCTAGGTTTAAAATCCAAAACAATATTTGCTGTAGAAGCAACACCTGAAGGCTCTAAACTTACGATTACTGAAAAGTACAAAGCCATGGAAGCGGATGAGCACTTATCTCGATTACATGAAGTAGATAAAAGTTTGACTAAATGGGCTGAAGAAATTCAAGATTATCTCGTTTATTGGCAACGCTGGTCTTGGTTTATCCCTTGGCGTCTTTACATGCAACGCATTTGGCAACCGATGAAACCGGCCGCTCGAAGAATTACCTATATGTTGTTATGGATTAGCATTATAGAGATTACACTTATTAGCTTAGGCGTAATTATTTACTTTGTTGAATATAAATAAGCTTTATCTAAAAACTATTGGGTAGCTTTGGAAAAGCATTCGCAACTTCTAAATGCTTGATTTTTCCTGCATGGATATTCAAGGTATTGCGAAAGCCTTTGCCCTCATTAAGAAAAGCATCCAAGCCTAAATTACTAAGCTTTCGTATATACGGTAGAGTTGCGTTACAGAGTGCTTGGCTACTAGTACGACCCACCGCACCTGGAATATTCGTTACACAATAGTGGACAATATCATCAACGACGTAGACAGGATCATGATGCGTAGTTGGTCTGCTAGTTTCAAAACATCCGCCTTGATCGATAGAAACATCTACTAACACCGCACCGCTCTTCATTCGTTTAAGCAAATCATAACTGATTAATCTCGGTGCGCGCCCGCCCGGAATAAGTAGTGCACCAATCACTAATTCCGCCTGTAATGCAAAATGTTCTACCGCATGTGGATCTGAGTAAATGGTTGTAACATTATCAGGCATCACCTCGTCTATATGTCGAAGTTTTTCAATATCGATATCCATTACTGTGACGTTTGCACCGAGACCAGCTGCTACACGCGCAGCATTCGAACCCACCACACCAGCCCCTAAAATTAGCACATTTGCAGGCGCTACTCCTGCTACACCGCCGAGCAAAATTCCTCGCCCCATCATAGGTTTTTCTAAGCACTTCGCGCCTTCTTGAATCGACATCTTGCCAGCCACTTCACTCATAGGCTTAAGTAATGGTAGCTGCCCATGCCTATCAGTGAGGGTCTCATAAGCAAGCGCTGTAACATTTTTTTGCAAGCATGCCTCAGTCAAGGTTTGTGAACTCGCAAAATGAAAATATCCAAATATGATTTGTGACTCAGACACTATTTTCAGTTCTTCGACCTGCAGTTCTTTTACCTTTATTAATAATTCACATTCTTTAAATATAGGCTCAGCTGAATTTACGATTTTTGCACCTGCAGACAAATAATCTTCATTATGATAGCCACTACCACGACCCGCTTGAGCTTCTACCCATACTTCATGACCATCTTCTACTAACAGCTGTGCACCTACTGGCAACAGTGAGACGCGATACTCGTCAGACTTGATTTCTTTTGGAATTCCAATTCGCATAATGCTTAATACAATTTACAAAATAAGTTTCCAAATATCCTCTAATACACCTTTTAAATGCGTGCAAAAGCGCGCCGCATCGGCGCCATTAATTACGCGATGATCATAGGATAACGACAGCGGCAATAGTTTCTTCTGCACTACACCGGATGCCGTAATATCTTCTTGAATAATCATTTTAGACAGTCCCAGAATCGCAACTTCGGGTGGATTAATAATCGGTGTAAAGGCTTGCCCGCCTAAATTACCTAGACTGGAAATTGTCATGCTGGCGCCCCCCATTTGTTTTGGGGTTAGTTTTCTTTGTCTAGCAAGATCGCCTAATTCCATTAATTCTGCAGCCACTTTTGCAATGTTTTTTTTATCGGCATCTCGCAGCACCGGCAACAACAATCCCTGCGGTGTGTCTACTGCAATTCCAATATGAAAGTATTTTTTTAAAATTAGTTGCTCAGATTCGGTATCTAGCGAGGCATTAAACTGAGGAAATTGTTTAAGTGTCACCACTAAAGCTTTTATCACAAATGCAAGCGGAGTAAGTTTGATATCTTTAGAGCTTAATTCAATGGCTAATTGTTTTCTGTGTTGTTCAAGCAATGTGACATCGGCTTGATCAAAATGAGTAACATGTGGAATACCTTGCCATGCAGCTAACAAATTCTTCGCCGTGAGTTTTTGTATTTTGGTCAATTCAACAGAATCGGTTTCACCATAGAATGAAAAATCCAATGATTTTGATCGAGCAGCTGCTTTTACTTGCCTCCCACCAGGGTGCTGGTGCAAGTTAGTACGCACATGGCTTTGTATGTCTTGCTTGAGAATGCGTGACTTACGCCCACTACCTTGTACCTTTGACAAATCCACGCCTAAATCGCGTGCATATTCATAAATAGCAGGACTTGCATAAGCATGTTCATCTTGTATTGATACTTTCGTTGGAATTGAATTTAAAGCTATAGGGCTAGAGATTAAACCCAATTCGCTTTCATTTACTTTTGCCGTGTTAGATGCTGATTCAACCTGCTTCTCTTTTGCGACTTCATCCTCAATCTCCAATGCAAGTAAAACATCGCCTTCGCAAACCTTTTCACCAACTTGCACATTTATTATTTTTACCACTCCAGCATGTAAAGAGGGGAAATCCATCATGGCTTTATCGCTTTCTAAGGTGATGACTGCTTGATTGATTTCTATGCGATCACCAACTGCAACTAAAATTTCCACCACATCAACCGACTCGAATTCTTCGATATCGGTGACAAAAATTTCTTTAAGTTCGGTCATTACTGGTTCTAACAATGCACTGGATCAGGTTTTTCTGGATCTATGTCATATAATCTCATAGCGTCATGTACTACTTCTTTATCAACTACGCCTTCTTCAGTAAGCGCATGTATTGTGGCCAATACAATATTGCGCGCATCCACCTCAAAGAAGCGACGTAGTTGGAGACGCGTGTCACTACGGCCAAAACCATCTGTACCCAACACAACATATCTCGATTTTACAAAGGGTCGAATTTGGTCTGCATAGATCTTCATGTAATCCGACGCCGCAATCACCGGCCCTTGCGCATCATTCAGGCATTCCTCTACATGTGAAACTTTTTGTTTTTCTTGTGGATGCAACATATTCCAACGCTGGACTTCCATGCCATCTCTACGCAAGCGATTAAAGCTAGTTACACTCCAAACATCAGCTGTTATATCAAAGTCTTGCTGTAACAATTCTGCCGCTTGGATCACTTCACGCAATATCGCACCACTCCCCAACAACTGAACATGTAATTTTTTTGGTTTATCCTTTTGCAGTAAATACATTCCTCTAACAATACCTTCTTCACAATTTGCAGGTATGGGAGGTTGCGCATAGTTTTCGTTCATCACCGTGATGTAGTAATAGTAATCCAACTGTTGCACGTACATGACATCGAGTGCGTGATGCACAATGACTGCAAGTTCGTAGGCAAAGGTGGGGTCATAGGCGCGACAATTTGGAATTGTAGATGCCAAGACATGGCTATGCCCGTCTTGATGTTGCAGACCTTCACCCGCGAGAGTCGTGCGACCAGCCGTACCACCGATTAAAAAACCACGAGCACGACTGTCGCCAGCAGCCCAAGCTAAATCTCCGGTGCGTTGGAACCCAAACATAGAATAAAAAATATAAAACGGGATCATTGGTATTTTATTTGAGCTGTATGAAGTTGCCGCTGCAATCCATGAAGACATCGCGCCTGCCTCGGTGATACCTTCTTCTAATATCTGGCCAGCTTGATCTTCGCGGTAATACATCACTTGATCGGCATCGACAGGGTCATACAGCTGCCCTTTATGTGCATAAATTCCCATGCTGCGAAACAACCCTTCCATACCAAATGTGCGCGCTTCATCTGGCACAATTGGTACGATGTATCTCGCAATGGATTTATCCCGCGTTAAGGCGAGTAAAATTCTTACGAAAGCCATAGTGGTCGAATTTTCACGGCCATCACTACCAGACAACAGGTCTTTAAAAATATCGATTGGCGGTATTTTTAAATCAATTTTTGAGCGGCTACGTTTCGGCAATTCTCCTATTAGCTTGCTACGCAAATGTTTTAAATAGCGCATCTCAGCACTGTCTTCCGAAGGTTTATAAAATGGAACATCTTCTAATTCTTCATCTTTAATTGGAATCCGATACCGGTCTCTAAAAGTGATCATTGACTCTTTTGTAGGTTTTTTTAATTGATGCGCAATATTCATGCTTTCACCGCTTTTACCTAAACCATAGCCCTTCACTGTCTTGACTAAGATTACCGTTGGTTGACCTTGATGTTTCACCGCTGCTGCATAAGCTGCATAGACTTTTTGTTGATCGTGGCCGCCACGGTTCAGGCGCCAAATGTCATCATCGGTCATATGTTCAATGAGTTTATTAAGCTCAGGATATTTTCCAAAAAAGTGCTTACGCACATAAGCACCGCCTTTGGCACGATAGTTTTGATAATCTCCGTCCAAGGCTTCATCCATACGTTTGCGTAAAATTCCGTCTTTATCACGCGCTAATAACGGATCCCAATTCCCCCCCCAAATCACTTTGATAACGTTCCAACCCGCGCCGCGAAAATTACCTTCTAACTCTTGGATAATTTTCCCATTACCACGCACCGGGCCATCCAGTCGTTGCAAGTTGCAATTAATAACGAAAATTAAGTTATCGAGCTCTTCACGTGCCGCTAATGAAATAGCGCCTAGTGACTCGGGCTCATCCATTTCTCCATCACCCGTGAATACCCAGACTTTACGATTACCGTTCTCGATGAGGTCGCGGTCTTGCAGATATTCCATGAACCGCGCTTGATAGATCCCCATGATGGGCGCTAAACCCATGGATACGGTAGGAAACTGCCAAAAATTTGGCATTAGCCAAGGATGCGGATATGAAGACAGGCCTTTGCCATTTACCTCACGCCGATAATGCTGCAATTGTTCCTCTGTAATTCGACCTTCGAGATAGGCACGAGCATATATGCCAGGTGCGGCATGGCCTTGGAAATATACTAAGTCTCCAGCAAAGTCTTTGGTCGCTGGACGAAAAAAGTGATTAAAACCAATACTTATTAATGTAGCTGCTGATGCATAGGTGGATATATGCCCGCCTAATTCCGGGAATTTTTTATTGGCCTTAACTACCATAGCTAATGCGTTCCAGCGCTCTAAAGAACGCACACGATGCTCCATTCTCGGGTCACCGGGAAGACGCTCTTCTGCATTAACAGGTATGGTATTTACATAAGCGGTTGTGTTGCGAAAGGGTAGATTTACACCCGCAACCCGTGCGCTATGGATGAGTTGCTCAATAATATAATGCGCACGTTGTGCACCATCGCGTTTTAAAACAGCGCGTAAAGCATTCAACCATTCTTGCGTTTCTTGTAGGTCGATGTCACTCATTTAACAAATAACTTGATTAGATTATTTATTCTCTGCTTCAACTATGCAATTTCTGAGCATGGCGATAAGATATCGTTGTTAAAAGCAAAGTAACCCGTAAATAAATTAGTTCATATCTTGAAATGTAATCTAATTTCCCTTGGTAAAATTGAATACGTACTATCATAGTGACTAACTAGACTAAAAGTTAATGACTATATATAGCTTTATAGGCCCACTAGAGCCACAAAACAACCACTAGAACTGCAAACAATATGTCTAACCCAATTAATGCCGACCTTGGTTTAGCGATGACAGGCGGCGGTGCACGTGCTGCATATCAGGTTGGTGTTTTACGCTACATGTGTAAAAAATTTGACGGCTTACGTCCACCCATCATCACCGGCGTATCTGCCGGTGCCGTCAATGCCGCACATCTTGCTGCATACCAAGGCTCTTTTAGTGAATCAGTTGAGCAGCTTACCAATTTGTGGTTGGAATTAACTACGGATAAAGTTTTTCGTACAGATAGTAGTTATTTCTTTATTAACTTTTTCCGCTGGGGCTTAAGTTTTATTCTTGGCGGTAGCCACATAGGCCCACGCACACGTGGATTATTAGATAGCGACCCGTTACGGAAATTCTTAGTAAAAAAGTTAGCTACAAAAGCGACCGAGACTATCCCAGGCATTCAAGAAAATATTGACCGCGGCCATTTGCGTGTTTTAGGTATAACTAGCACCAATTATGGCACCGGCAAATCGATTACTTGGGTGCAGGGAAAGACCGAAGAACATTGGGAACGGCCACGCAGACGCAGCGTGAATGCGAATATTACTGTTGACCATGTTATGGCGTCTGCAGCGTTGCCACTGGTATTTCCAGCGGTAAAACTAAATGATAGCTGGCATGGTGATGGTGGAATACGTTCTATTGCACCATTATCACCGGCGATGCATTTAGGCGCAAAACGCATCATCGCAATATCAACCCGCTATCGTGGCGGACAAATCACGCCGGATGAATCCGTTATTAAAGAGTATGTGCCTGCCGCACAAATCATCGGTATCCTGTTAGATTCAATATTTTTAGATCTACTGGATTATGATGCCGCTAATATGAGTCGCATTAATGAACTATATGAAGAGATTAGCGAGGAATCACGCAAACAATTTAAACAAATTCAATTGTTAATTCTTCGACCGAGTGAAGATCTTGGCAAACTTGCGAGCCAATATGAAATACGCTTGCCGCTACCGTTTAGATATTTTACTCGCGGATTTGGAACCCGTGATACGAAAAGTCCAGACTCACTTTCTCTATTAATGTTTCAACATGATTACCTAAGGCGCTTGATTGAGCTTGGTGAACAAGATGCGGAACAAAACTCACTAGAGATTGAAGAATTTTTAAAGATTTAAAATAAAAGGGTAATTAAGAAAGCCCCATGGATCCATCCACAAGGCCTTCATAGTTGCCACTGGAGTTGGAACAATGTGGCGATCGAATCATAACCCTTTTTCAACATTAGTGGTAGAGAAACATTAATAACTAATTGTAGTTATATGATATTTTTAAGGTTTATATTTTAAAATGTGATAAGAATCACACTTCATGTGGCATTGCTGGCATACATGTTTGTAGTGCCGCACGCATACAAACCATTTATGCATAAAATCATTCCAAACCTTCCACTCGCTTTAAGGTGCCATATATTTCTTGCTCTTGGTTCATACAGATATAGGGCAGCCCTAGGTCTTCTAGCCATTGCACACCCTTGTCCTCACCTTTTAGCATCGCGATAGTTGACGATGTTCCTGCAACAACACATTGTTCTGCATACACGCTAGCACTGGCAAGGCTCTTAACTGGCCAGCCTGTTTTAGGATTTAGAATATGCGCATAACGTACACCGTCAACAAGCATAAAACGCTCATAGTCACCGCTGCTCGCCAAACCACCACTCGATAACAATACATATGACATGGGTAGGTTAGGATTACGCGGATGACGTATACCCACCTTCCATCCATTACCATCTGGATGTGGACCAATTATGCAAATATCCCCACCCAAATTTACCATACCACCTGCAATTCCTGCTTGAGAGCAAATATTTGCGGCCACGTCGGCAGCATATTCTTTCACATAACCGCCAAAATCTATCTCCATGCCTACAAATGGTAAGTGCAAATACGGCGCAACCCATTCGACATGACACCAACCAATCAACGGCAACACCGCTTCGATTTCAAATTGTGTGGGTATGCGGCTAGATCGAAAGTCCCAAACTTTGCGCAGAATACCCGAAGTAATATCAAATAAACCATCACTTTGTTCATAGCCTACTTGGGCATAGTCCAGTAGCCGCGCAGTTTCATTATCAACTTCAAGGCCTGGTTTTTTACCAGCGCTTACATTTATTGCCGTAGTCACACTATCATCGCGGTAGCGTGAATATTTTTTTTCTAAACGATTGATTTCAGCAATGGCCTCATTTGCGACTTGCTGTGCGTTTTGTTCGCGATTTGCATAGAGGCGTAACTCACAGGGTGAGCCCATTGCCTTGAACGAGAAAGAAAAGAGTTCCAAACAGGAAATCCTGCATAAACAAAAACAAAGTGTACTAAATTTTTATTCTAAACAGGATCATTAAAAACTGTAATCAGCGCCAAACGTAACCGCGGTATAGTCAAGTAAGGCTGGATTTTCAACATCCACACTTTGAACTGAATAAGACTTATCACTGATATAACGCTCTGCTGCAACTTTCACAGTCCATTCACCAATGCTCTCTGACAAGCCCAATCTAAATACAAAAGAACCATAGGGCGATAGTCGATAGTCGCTTGAATATTCACCGTCTGCACGCGCCTGACGGTAAAATGGTTCATAGAAATCAGCCTGGGTTTGGCTGTAGTAACGAATAGAAGTATCAAGCGCCCAACCACTTTCAGTAACTTTATGCAGCCCTAAGTCTAAAGTATGCGAGCGCACATCCCAATCATCATAGTAAAACCGATAGTCCACATGCAGGGCGGAACCCAATAATTCTGAATATCTACGCAATCTAGTCGCCCAAGTATATTGGGTGCGATCACCTGGACGACTATCCGGCAAGATGCTGCCTGCGACCCACACTTGTTTGTATGGATCAGATAAAAATCCATCAAAATGCGAGACACCTAAGGTAGTTTGAATTACGGTGTATTTATTAATGACTTGGGTCAAGCCACCAAAAATGGAAAAGTTATCTTTGTCTTCGTTATTAACCCGTGTTACACCGGCTAATTGTGTCGGATCAATTTCATCAAATGAAACCGCTACGCCCCCTCTAACTGAGGTTGCCTTATTTGGGGACTCATATTCAACTTCGACTCCACCGCTGACTGCTTTATAATCTTTTTCAGTGGAGTAGCCAATACTGGGCGAGATGGTAAATTTTTCGCCAAAGTAATCAGCCTTAAGACTAAAATCATAACGAGTGTCATCAATGGTCGCGCCACTCATTACAACCAGTGGATCGCCTGTGCCATCTGCATTGGTGGGCCGCACAAACCAAGGCGATGAACCACTCATATCGTCATAAACAAACCCGCCCGTGAGTTGCCATTGACCATTAATTGGATATAAGAATTCAATTTGCGCTACATCGATTTCATAACGATCTCGATCCCCAGCCTCTGGAGCTGCGTCGCCACTCGGAATGCTATCTTCATCATAACGAGTGTATTGAAGAGAGAGCTTCGGTTCATTAGCGACCGCCCCGGCCTTAACTATGGTGCTTATACCAGGCAAAGTCATAGCCGCTGTCGTTAACGCAGCCAATGCAGGGCTTAGACCGCTTCTTTTTAATCCCATTTATTCTCTCAGTAACTATTTATTTATACATACGAGTAAAATCTAGTTACACCCACACCCGCCTCCGCCGGCCCCATAGCCACCTGAAGAACCCTCTTTACTGAAGTAGATATGTTCTTGTAATTGCCATCGCAAAGAATCAGGTGTCCAAGCCATTTCAGGTTTAGCAAGAATGCCTCGCTCCCAAGGATTTACGGAACTACAGGCTCCAAGTAAATAATTACCGGCAATAAGCAACACAACCATGCCTATTTTTTTCATAGCTTTTGTGCTCATTCTATTGTGCAATTAATTTTTCTATTTCTGCTTTAATTTTTGCTACATCACCATCTTTAAATGCAGCATGTACGTGCTGAACTACACCATTTTTATCAATTAAATATGAAGTGGGCATCGCTTTCACACCAAATACCCCCGGCAATACACCTTTAGGGTCTTTAGCAATGGGATAACTCACCGGATGCTTTTGCAGAAACTTTCTAGCGTCATCAGTATTCTCGTCAACATTGATCGCTACAATTTCAAAATCAGTTGTTCCAAGCTCTCTGCGCAGATCATCATACAAAGGCAGCGACTTAAGACATGGCGGGCACCAAGAGGCCCAAAAATCCAACAACACAACTTTGCCGCGATAATCTTCCAAGGCAACACTTTTTTTGCCGTCTATGGTTCGTGCTTTAAATGATGGCGCGGTGTCACCAACTGAAATTGCAGAAACGCTAAATGGCAATGTAAGAATCGCCGCCAACATTAATTTACTCAGAAGACACGTATTCATACCTATACCTCATTAATAAATTATTTATGTGGAAACACTTTAGACAAAATTACCTATACATAAGTTTTGTCAGCGTCTAAATCGTTCGACATTACTGCTCCAACAACAGCAAAGTTGAGAATGTCTATAGCAAAGACTATACAAGCCACAAGCAAGCGCTTGTTTCCATTTGTCTTGAAAACTACACAGCTCATCTTGGTTCGGTATAAACGTAATTTTTTAAAAAGTGAGCGCACTAAGCAACAAACACAGATGAAGATCTGTTTTGTATTATCTATAGGAATGGCGAACTCTTACCACAACTGAATCGTGCTATAAAAATTGATGCCAAGTATAAAGGCAGGCTAATTAAAAAATGGCAGCCCACCATCGTGGGCTACTCTAAATTTTTTAAATACTTAAGTCGAAGCTACTAATGCTTGATCAAGGTCCGCAATAACATCTGCGGCATCTTCGATGCCGATTGAAAGCCGCACAACATCGGGGCCTGCGCCTGCAGAAATTTGCTGCTCTTCAGTTAATTGTCTATGTGTTGTAGAAGCTGGATGAATAATTAGCGATCTGGTGTCGCCAATATTGGCCAGATGCGAGAGTAATTTACATTGACTCACTACACCTAAGCCCATTTCATAACCGCCCTTAACACCAAAAGTAAATACCGAACCGGCTCCTTTCGGGCAGTATTTTTGAGCTAAAGAATAAAACTCATTGTCGGGTAATCCAGCATAGGAAACCCAGCTAACCTGTGCATGGCCCTGCAACCACTTAGCCACTTCAAGAGCATTATCTGCATGTTTTTGCATGCGTAATGGCAAAGTTTCTGCGCCGGTTAAAGATAGATAGGCATTCATCGGTGACATACTTGGGCCAAGATCACGTAAACCAACCGCATGACAAAACATAGTGTAAGCCATTTTGCCAAATGTTTCGTAAAAATTTAATCCATGGTAGGCACCGCAGTTTTCCACTAAATCAGGAAATTTATCATTTTGCGACCAATCAAAATTTCCACTATCCACAACCGCACCACCCATGGCATTGCCATGGCCAGAAATGAACTTAGTGGTGGAATGCACGACGATATCCGCGCCATATTCAAACGGTCGACAAAGCGCGGGGGAAGGCAGAGTATTATCGACAATACATGGAATCCCTGCTGCGTGTGCAATCGATGCAATCGCTTCGATATCACAAATCACACCACCTGGATTAGCGAGACTTTCCGTAAATACGGCTTTAGTTTTAGGGGTAATTGCTTTGCGAAAATTTTCCGGATTAACTGGGTCTACAAAATGCACTTGCCAGCCAAACTTTTTAAAGCTGTGACCGAATTGAGTAATGGAACCACCATAAAGTTTATTAGAAGCAACAAACTCATCGCCACTATTCATCAATGCAAATAAAGCCAGTAATTGTGCCGAATGGCCCGATGCCGTACAGGTCGCGCCAACACCACCTTCTAAACTTGCAACACGGTCTTGAAATACACTAACCGTTGGATTGGTAAGTCGGGAATATATAAAGCCTGCTTCTTCTAATCCAAAAAGCGCTGCGGCATGATCCGCATCTTTAAATACATATGCCGTAGTTTGATGAATAGGCGTTCCACGAGCACCTGTGGTTGGATCTGGTGCGGCGCCCGCATGAATGGCCCTTGTTGCAAACCCATATTTAGAATCGCTACTCACATAAACTCCTTCAAATTAATTTACATTTTTCAGTTGGGTGTAGACGTCTGCGAAATAGAAAATTTATACAAAACGAATGCGTCTTTTTATTATGCCAAATGTTAACAGATGCGCCTTACAACACCGCCGCTTATTGAAAGAAGAACAAATGTGTCGCGTTTTAAGG
>JAPUHH010000182.1 GCA_027297825.1 Gammaproteobacteria bacterium | reverse complement strand
CAGCGCGCGCGCAATGCGGTCATTCGCAACCAAGTAAGTGGCGTGAAATCCAATTTATAGTTTGGCTGTCTATTCACCTTTGCGTTCATTGCAGGTCAGCTATGGGCTTGGCAAGGCTTAAATGATGCAGGTTATTACCTTTCCGCCAACCCGGCGAATTCTTTCTTTTACGTACTAACCGCCATTCATGCTCTACACATTTTTGGCGGCTTATGGGTCTGGAGTAAAACGATTTTTAAATTACAAAATAAGGTTGAAGTACACAAAATTCGTATGAGTATTGAACTCTGCGCCATTTATTGGCATTTCTTACTTTTAGTTTGGTTAGTTTTGTTCGCACTGCTCTTATCTACCTAAACATGGTCTATATAAAGAGGATATAAAACTCATGGCACAAAGTTCAGGAGAAATCACTGATAGTGACGTCTTGACCGATTTAGTGACGGATTGGTCTGCAGATAAAGAGATCTTCAAGATTCACTGGGGGAAGGCCATGATGTGGATCTTCTTGGTAAGTGATACGTTTATTTTTACTTCGTTCCTTACGGGTTACATGAAAGTACGTATCAGTTCCACCATTCCATGGCCTAATGCAAGTGAAATCTTTGCATTATCTTTTGGCGGCGAACCCATTCCTCTTATCCTGATTGCCATTATGACTTTTATTTTGATTTCAAGTAGTGGCACCATGGCATTAGCGGTTAATTATGGCTATCGCAAGGATCGAAACAAAACCGCTTTGCTGATGTTTGCAACTGCTGCATTTGGAGTAATGTTTGTCAGTATGCAAGCCTTTGAGTGGACCAAACTTATTGTGGAGGAAGGAGTACGACCTTGGGCAAATCCGTTTGGCGCCCCACAGTTTGGAGCATGCTTTTTCATGATCACTGGATTTCACGGTGCCCATGTAACCGGAGGCGTTATCTATTTATCCTACGTAGCCATTGGGGTCTTAAATGGCCGTTATGAAAAGAAAGGTTACGATATTGTAGAAATTGCCGGCTTATACTGGCACTTCGTTGATTTAGTCTGGGTATTTATTTTTGCATTCTTTTATCTTTGGTGAGGAATAACAATGTCAGCAGCAGAAGGCCAACAACACCCGCTTAGCATTTACCTGTGGATATGGGCGTTGCTGTTCGTACTCAGCACGTTTTCTTATCTGGTGGACTATTTTCAATTCCAAGGCTTATTAAGATGGAACCTCATCATTATCTTTATGATGTTGAAAGCCGGTTTCATTGTTGCCATCTTTATGCATATGGCTTGGGAGCGGCTGGCATTGATCACCGCGATACTAGTCCCACCTCTGGCTTTACTGGTGCTAATCGCAATGATGTCTATTGAAGGTGATTACACCTATTCTGCCCGTGCTAAGTTTTTTGGAGTAGATGAAGCGCCTGTTGTAGAACACCACAATCTAAAAGAACACTAGAGGCCTACTATCGCAATAGCTTTTCATTCAATATGATAGATAGTGATATCCATTGCATTGAATTCTATGCTAATTAAGCAACGCGCTAAAAGCGCGTCGGTTTGTTGCCTTATATCCTTCACGTTATTATTTTTATGTTATGACGCATACGCACACGGCGGCGTGTTTCTGGAAAAAGATATTTGTGTAATTGAAATAGGATTTTTTAAAGCGCACTTCACCGTCTACCAACCAAAAATTAGCCGACACAAAGAATTTTGCGAAGATATTCCGGACGTAACTGAGAGTGTATTTGTAATCGAGTACTTACATGACAGCCTAAGAGAAGTGCCCGTGGATTTTCGTATAATTAATGATGTGCGAGACCTTGGACGATTCGCCACATGGGAAGATCTCGAAAAAATCGATGACTTAAACCATGACACTGTATTTTACCAACCTCCTTTAGTTCGCCCAGATGGAGTCTTTCTTGCGTTACATAGCTTTGAAAAAAAAGGCAATTACATTGGCATCATGACGGCCAAACATCCCACCAACGATGAAACCTATACCGCAGTTTTCCCTTTTCAGGTTGGCGGCAATAATTGGGGCTATATACCTTTTATCATTGCACTAATAATACTAATACAACTAAGCTACTGGTTAATGAATGGCGGCTATGTGAGATTACGTAAATTCGTTACGCCTCCACAAAACAAAGCTTAAAATCTATTCATGAAACTTATTCAATCAATATGTATTTTATTGCTTTTCTTGCTGTGCACATTTGCACTTGGTCAACAAGAACAAGCTGTGACGAATATTGATAACACTAAACTTTCTGAACGCCAACATTATCGAGTCACTTTCACCAGCAAACTGGATCCAATTGTCATTAACACCATGCATGCTTGGATTATTCAAATCGAAAATAAAACAGGAGAACCGGTACTTAACGCAGACATTAACGTAGTGGGTGGAATGCCAGAGCATAATCACGGACTCCCAACCCGCCCTCAAGTGACTAAAAATCTCGGTGATGGCTGTTACCTGCTTGAAGGCCTAAAGTTTCATATGAGTGGATGGTGGCAGATCACCATTGCAATTCTCGATAACGAAATCAGTGACACTGTAACGTTTGATCTGCAGTTGCAGAACTAGATCATGCCGCAACTTTACCGAAGCTATGCGGTTGCTTTAATAAGTATTGCAGCATTGCTGTCGAGTGTTTGGTATTTTACTACATCAAATCCATCCAGCATGTGGACAACTGGCGAGATCAATATATTACGCTCCCTTTGGATAAACAGCCTTCCGCCTTTGCCACCAGACACTAGCAACTCCGTTGCAGATCATCCCCTTGCCGCACAATTTGGTTACCAATTGTATTTCGATCCACGTCTCAGTGCCAATGGAAAAATTTCCTGTGCAACCTGCCACCAAGCCGAGCTATTTTTTAGTGATGGTTTAAAAGTTGCTGTTGGTGCCATGAAGGGAACACGTAATTCGATGAGCCTTATTGGTGCTGCTTACAGCCCCTGGCAATTTTGGGACGGACGCAAAGACAGTCTCTGGTCACAAGCACTATCACCACTAGAAAATTCATTAGAGCATGCGGGTTCTCGCATGCAATACGCACATTTAATTTCACAAGATCAGCACTATTACGACATTTATGAGAAACTATTTGGCTCATTACCTAATTTTTCCGACAGAATACGCTTTCCTCCTGCCGCTGGGCCAGTGAGTAAAAAAGCATGGAATGATGCTTGGCAATCTATGTCGGTCAAAGACCAAGAGACAGTCACAAAAGTCTTTGTAAATATAGGCAAGTCCATTAACGCCTATGAGCGTTTGCTGTTACCCGGACCCTCACGCTTTGATGTTTATGCTAATGCAATAATCAACAATGACATAACTGCAATGAGTACACTTAATCGCAATGAAGTTACAGGATTAAAATTATTCATTGGTAAAGCACAGTGCATCAATTGCCATAACGGACCACTCTTCACTAACAACGAGTTCCATAATACCGGAATATTATCTTCTCCCGGGCAACTCCCAAGTATGGGTCGCGCCGCTGGCGTAAAAAAAGTACGTAATGACACATTAAATTGCCTCGGCACCTTTAGTGACACTAGCAATGGTGATTGCGCTGAATTACGCTTTACCAGGATTGGTGATGAGTTGATTGGTGCACACAAAGTACCCTCACTCAGGAATGTCGCTAAAACCAATCCCTATATGCACGCAGGACAACTAGAAGATCTCGCCGCAGTAATTGATCACTACAACCGTGCGCCTGTAGCAATGGTGGGCCACAATGAAATCAAGCCCTTAAACTTGAATGCCTTTGAGATGCAGCAACTTGAAGCTTTTCTACAGACTCTGACTGGACCACCATCAATTGACTCTAAATGGCTAAAACGCCCGGAAGGTTAAATTGTGCATTTATATGCAGCTTTAATTTACTTAAAAAAGTAGCTAACCAGTATTCATAACCGCCATTGTTTAAATCCCTTTAGCATTTCTCTTTTAACGTATGAGAAAAGTATACCTTGCATCACAATAATTTATTTTTTGCTTATTCTTATCGCCTCATGTATATCCCCGATCTATAAACAAGACCTTCATTCCAACATTCTACTAACACTTCAATATTGCATACACTTTGATTCGTACTCACCACAAATAAGCTAGAAGAGATATATGCGCTGATTGCTGCCTGAAGCCAGCAAGAATGTATTCAATTCCTATTAAAAATGGTGATCCCGATACTATTTATAGCAAATAATCTATTCGCTAATTCGAGTGTGCTGCAAACATATTGCCTCCATAGAATTTAGCCAACGAATGTGAGCTTCTGTGCTTGGAATTACATCTTCACCTCTGAGTATTTAGAAACTACTTAGAAATCCATGGCGATCCACTGAACCTTGTGGCGAGGCTCTAATAAATTCAACCAGCATGAACAAGTCCCATACCAATGCAATAATAAAATCTACCTTTCACTGCCCTGTTTCAGGTTTTTTAATTGCAGCCGATAAATAGCATTACTACCCGAAAATATCTGAAGTTAAAGCCATGATGAAAATATTTAAAATATTCATTATTGTTGTATTCCTAGCTGTGCAATCTGCACCACTAATCATTACATGCAATTATGATAAATTTGCATCGATACAAAAAGTAGACGCTGTTGTAGAGATTTTTCAATTAACCTTTACGGTAGATGAAGAAACCAGTGAAGCACAAGTGCTTAGGAAAAACGGCATCACAGACGTACAACTGCTACCCACAGAAGGTGGATTTACTTTTATTGAAGTGAACGAACGCGGCAATGTACTTACAACAACGATAGACAAATATGGAAAATCTGCGCACAGTCGCAATACTATTTTAGATAGCGAACTTATTCCCAGCCAATTTTATGGCAAGTGTGATTACAAATTATATATAAATGCATTCGCTTAAAAATTAGCCTTGATCATGCATTTCACAGGGACTGCGAAATTCATCAGGCACATCCGGCGGGCATACTCCACAAGCTTCATTTCCAGGAACAGCAAAATCAATCTTGCGAGGATAGGGTAAATCTAAGCTATTCATAATTTCAATAAATTCAGTCTTAGATTTGTGATTACCCAACCTTGGATTGCGGATTTTCTCTTGTGCAACGGTACTTACAAAACGACCTTCATAATCATGCGCAGGATATACCAACGTTTCATTAGGAAGATTAAATAATTTATTCTGAATGCTGTCATAAAGCGCCGCCGCATCACCCGACTGAAAATCAGTTCGCCCACAAGCTTCAATAAGCAGCGCATCGCCTGTGAATACCATTTTTTGTGCTGCATTATCGATTAGATAAGCATAATGGTGATCGGTGTGACCAGGGGTAAATAATGGGTGCAGTTCAATATTACCAACTCGAAACACACGCCCTTCTTCTACACTAATATCCTGACACGGGAGTCCTGCTTGTTTTGGATACACTATTTCACTATCGGTCAGCGCTTTAAGTTTATTTGCACTGGTCAAATGGTCTGCATGGATATGCGTTTCGATAGTATAGGTAAGCTGAAGGTCTAACTCCTTTAAGAGTGCTAAGTCACGTTCGATCGTTTCCAATACAGGATCGATGAGTGCGACAACTCCTGTGTCTTGACAAGCTACAAGATAAGTATACGTTGACGAACTGGATTCAAATAGTTGGCGAAAAATCAAAATGCTTCCTCATTGCAACACAAAAGCGATTATTTATTTATGCGCGATAGACTTATCCGTAAATAAAAAATCTTTGAGTTCTTAATCAAAGGTAGGATCCTTGCGCCTAATCCATTCCAGAACCATCGCAGCATGTTCTTTTTCTTCATCTCGATTGTGTGCCAGGATAGCCTTTAGATCGGAATCTTTGCACGCATCGAAACGCTGGTTATACCAATCTACGGCTTCAAGCTCTTCCATTAAAGAGGAGATGGCACGATGCATATCACGTGTATCATTCGAAAGCTCATCGATTGGTTCATGATAACCTTCATTTGCCATGCCAATTTCCTTTTAGTAACTGTTGGAACTATGTTTTTTTCATTACCTATTACTTAGATTATTTTAGCACATGCCGCTATTATAAAGACCTACAAACTATTCATACTTAATAAACCGTAAGCCTATGGAATACGAAGTCACCAATGCTATTGTATATCCTGACGGACAGCTTGATATCCTGTCAAAAGTTGAAGTCAGTAGACTCTTAGATACCAGCCAAGGCGGTCTTTACACCTTATTTCGCAATTGTTCACTCGCAGTCCTCAATTGCGGCAATCCTCTTGATGATGGCAGAGAATTACTCGAACGATACAAATCATTTGCTATTTCTATTATCCAAGAAGAAAAAGGAATTAGCCTCAAGCTGATGAATGCACCGGCAAGCGCTTTTGTAGATGATCAAATTATCAAAGGCATAGGCGAACACCTATTTGCCGTATTGCGCGATGTAATTTACGTAAACAATGAGATTTACAACAGCCCTAAATTCAATCTGGAAACTTCTGAAGGCATCACAGATGCGGTCTTTCATATTTTGCGCAATGCCAACGTTTTGCAATCAGCGGCTAAACCCAACTTAGTCGTATGTTGGGGCGGGCATTCGATCACCCGTGAAGAATACGATTATTCAAAAGAAGTTGGCTATCAATTAGGCCTACGCGGGCTAAATATTTGTACCGGCTGCGGCCCCGGCGCAATGAAGGGACCCATGAAAGGTGCAGCCGTTGGGCAAGCAAAACAGCGTATCCAAGATTCTCATTATCTTGGCATCACTGAACCAGGAATCATCGCTGCGGAACCGCCTAATCCTATCGTTAATAATCTTGTCATATTGCCCGATATTGAAAAGCGCCTAGAAGCCTTTGTGCGAATTGGACATGCAATGATCGTGTTTCCAGGAGGTGTCGGTACTGCAGAAGAAATATTTTATACGCTTGGAGTGTTATTACATCCTAATAACGAAAACTTACCCTTCCCATTAATTTTCACAGGCCCTAAGGATTCCAGTAATTATTTTGACGAGATAGATGCCTTTATTGCCGGAACATTAGGCAAAACTGCACAAAACTTTTACAAAATCATTATCAATGACCCAATAGCAGTCGCCAAAGAAGTTCATGCGGGTATTGATAGTGTTCGACAATATCGAGAAGAAAAAAATGATGCCTTTTATTTCAACTGGACATTAAATATAGAGCCAGAATTCCAAAAGCCCTTCAACCCCACGCATGAAAATATGCTCTTACTCAAATTACATAAAGACCAAGAGAAGTTTTCACTCGCAGCTAATATACGCAACGCCTTATCTGGGATCGTTTCTGGCAATGTAAAGGAACAAGGTATTCGAGCTGTCGAACAAAACGGGCCACTAAAACTACACGGCTATAAAGATGTTATGCAGCCAATGGCTTCGCTGCTTGATTCTTTCGTAAAAATGCAGCGCATGAAAATGCCCGGCAGTGCCTATAAACCTTGTTATGAAATCAGTCATTCCGATTAAGCAACAAGATATCGAATCAACATCAACTCTACAATGAGTATTACATAATCGAGAAATTTCTACGCGTTCGCAAAAACTTCCCGCGATAAATCCTTACAAAACAAATCCAAAAAATCAGACTCATCTCCAAGTAGATAGCTATTTTAACTCCATTGCTGAGCCAACAGACATATATGACTGCCTTGGGATCAAACACACCAAGCTTTATAGCCATGTGTACGCAGTGTGAAAACTCGAGATCAGCGCGCACATAATCATGCGCTTCAATACATTTAATGGCTTAAACCAGATAGTTAAAAGCCCCGAAAAATCCACGGCGTATTTTATATTTCAGGTATGTGGATACAATTTACGCATTGAATCACTTATTGGTGTAGCTACCAGCAAGTAGCGATAAACGGCTTCGATTCCCTTCAAGCACACTAACAAACTCAATTATTATAAAGAGTTATACTTGTTAACCTATAAGCATTAGTTTCCTGAGATTAAATTGCTGATGATTCTTCCCCGGAAATAAGATGTCACTCCATCCGACTAGCGTGAAATCGTTACTCTAAAGAAATAGATTTTGTTGTTGAAATCTATATATATGCGCTAATTTGCAGTATTTGGCAGTATAACAGTGGGTATTATTACCAAAATCAACCACGAATCCACGCAAGTTCGGGTATAATCCGGCGCCTTTGATCCGACACTAGATTATTTACACGCATAGCAGACGCTATATTCGTCGCAAGTACATTAACAGGAATTAGTTTTACCTTGTCTAAATCACTCCGCAACATCGCCATCATTGCCCACGTTGACCACGGGAAAACCACCCTTGTGGATAAGCTATTAGCCCAGTATGGCACTCTGGATCGAAAAAATATTAATACTGAACGCCTCATGGATTCCTATGATCAGGAACGTGAACGCGGCATTACAATATTGGCCAAAAACACTGCGCTGAAATGGGGTGAGCATCTTATCAATATTGTAGATACGCCGGGCCATGCTGATTTTGGTGGAGAAGTAGAACGCGTGTTGTCTATGGTAGACAGTGTGCTCTTACTGGTGGACGCCGTCGACGGCCCCATGCCACAAACACGCTTCGTCACACAAAAAGCTTTTGAGCGTGGCTTGAAGCCGATTGTTGTCGTAAATAAAGTGGATCGCCCCGGCGCACGACCAAATTGGGTGATTGACCAAGTTTTTGATTTATTTGACCGACTAGGAGCCACCGACGAACAACTCGATTTCCCAATTGTGTATACCTCTGCGCTTGAAGGCATCGCTGGCTTAGAAATGGATTCGCTCCAAAAAGATATGACACCGTTACTCAATTTGATCATTGATCGTGTACCTCCACCACCCGCAAACATCGATGGCCCACTGCAAATGCAAATCAGCGCATTGGATTACAATAGCTATGTTGGCGTTATTGGTGTTGGCCGAATTGCCCGCGGCATCATAAATCGCAATATGCCAGTCACGATTGCCAGCGTGGATGGCAAAAACCGTAACGGCAAAGTACTAAACGTGATGACTTACCACGGCCTTGATCGTGTGGATGCAGAACAAGCTGAGGCAGGTGAAATTATCTGCATCACTGGCATAGATGGACTCAACAACTCAGACACTATCTGCACGCCCGATGCCATTGAAGCTTTGCCACCGTTGTCAGTGGATGAACCCACTATAAGCATGACCTTTCAAGTTAATGATTCACCGTTTGCTGGTCTGGATGGTAAGTACGTGACCAGCCGAAATATTAAAGAACGACTGGAGAAGGAAATAATTCACAACGTGGCGTTACGTGTAGTACAAGGCGAAACGGCAGACAAGTTTACTGTTTCGGGTCGTGGTGAACTACATTTAAGTGTACTGATCGAATCTATGCGTCGCGAAGGTTTCGAACTCGGTGTATCACGCCCCGAAGTAATACGGAAAGAAATCGACGGAGTCATACATGAACCCTATGAACAATTGATCATAGATTGCGAAATGGAGCACCAAGGTTCCGTACTGCAAAAACTCGGTGAACGACGCGCCGATATCAAAAATATGGCGCCGGATGGTAAAGGCCGTGTGCGACTTGAATTTATTGTACCCGCTCGTGGACTGATTGGTTTTAGATCGCAGTTTATGACCATCACTTCAGGCAGCGGCATCATGACGCACATTTTCGATCATTATGGACCACTCAAAGCTGGCCCAGTAGCCAAACGCCAGAATGGGGTGTTGGTCTCCATGGTGCCCGGCAAGACTTTGGGTTATGCGCTATTCGCATTACAAGAACGTGGACGTTTAATTATCGGCCCCGCCACTGAGGTATACGAAGGCATGATCGTTGGCATACACAGTCGCGATAACGACCTGGCGGTGAATCCGACCAAAGCCAAACAACTCACTAATGTTCGTGCATCGGGAACCGATGAAGCGATTACCTTAACAACCCCTATTCGACACAGTCTTGAGCAAGCACTTGAATTTATCGAAGAGGATGAGCTCGTTGAGGTAACTCCAAATCACATACGACTACGCAAGAAATATCTAAAAGAACATGAACGCAAACGAGCCAGTCGTACTGCAGCTGCGTAGGTGTTTTTTCTGAGCGACGACATGCCGGCTATTTCAAAAGTTAACGGGTATGAAATACGCGGCTTTACAGCGCTTAAGTATCTTCTGAAATTCAGAAGATCATAATCCCTACCAATGCTCCCAAATTTCCCTATACGTAATGCCATCTTTAATCATATTTCGAAGCCCAGCTTGACGTTTATGCGTTAAGGCTTTCTCATAGGCATTGTTATAAGCAGATGATCCTTCACCTCCCTGTCGAGTTTGATAATACGTTACGAAATACCAACCTTTTTTTCTAAGATATCAGAGTCGAAACTATCCAGTATTTCGACTGGTGGTAAGTCTGTACTCATTGCTATGTGCTCCAACCTACTAAATATAATAAACGCATTAAAATATTGTTATTGCTAATATCATCACTTAATAAGTATATTGCAAATAAATACATGCAAGCAAGTCACTATAAAAACCGATGGGTAGTTCCTACGGTACACAAGAAAAGTCCAAGGGACTACTACGCTTCTTTTTGTATCCTCAATAGTCATTCAGGAAAATCTAAATGTTTTACCGTGCGGCCTAATTTCAAAACAAAAGGCCAAGCAATGGAAGCGGCTTATAATGCCGGTCGCGCAAAAGTAGATGCAATGCTAGTAGAGAATAAGTGGAGTGTACTTATAAAGATATTTAAACAGCTAGTTCGACCTAAGCACGGTGAAAAACGAAAAGCCGAAACGGTTTATTTAAGCTAGTAATATTTAATTTTGTAATAACTGCGGTACATCCCTGTACCACAGATCATTTTCTCCTCTTATATTTTTCCATCCAGACCCATTTGATAATATTTATGCGTAATTTCTTCTTGTTTTTCTAGCAACCAGTCGATATTAGGTTCATTGTTCATCGCTTTGCGAATCGCATTAGCCATCGCCTTGCGATGAATATCAAATAAAATTTTATGATCCAAGTCATCGGCTTTAGCCACCATAGGATTCAACCAAACAGACACGATAATGCCAATATCATTGGCTTTATCTTTAGGAATATCGCCATTACGTACAGCATCTAAAACACCATTGGCAATTGCACCTTGCACGGTGCCCATTAGGATATTCGTGTAACGTTCATCTTTTACGGTGACTTTGCTTACCATGAGAGTTGCAGGACGCACTTGAATATCAGTATTCATAATCGCTAGTACTCGTGAGTGTCCTTTCACTTGATCCCCTAGCAAGGTCGCAAACGCAGTCCCCACAGGCCCATCCAATTCGCCAATAACGACTTCCGGCTCAGCCGCAGTGCCTGCAGGCCGCCCGCAACTAATGATTCTCCAACCCGCATTCCGATTCTTTC
>JAPUHH010000181.1 GCA_027297825.1 Gammaproteobacteria bacterium | reverse complement strand
AAAATTGTGCGTAAAATATCTCTCTGGAATGATATAAAAGTCTTTTATGCGCTTTTGAAGTTATTTGCTGATAGTAAGTTTGATTTGGTGTATTCGGTTACGCCTAAGGCTGGGTTATTGGCTATGCTAGCTGGTTATGTTGTTCGGATTCGATGTCGAATCCATATCTTTACTGGTCAGGTTTGGGTTACAAGAGCTGGTATGGGGCGCTTGTTTTTTAAGACGTTGGATACCTTGCTTGCAAAACTTGCTACTCAAGTATTGGCGGATAGTGATAGTCAAAGACAGTTTTTAATTGATGAGAATGTGGTTCAACCGGATAAAATCACAGTACTTGCAAATGGTTCGATTAGTGGTGTAAACCTCAAAAGATTCAAATCTGATGAGAGTGATAGGCGAAAGAAGAGAGAAGAGCTTGGTATTGGAGATGCTGAAGTTGTATTTCTCTTTCTTGGTCGATTTGATCCAGATAAAGGTATTTTTGATTTGGTTGATGCTTTTAGATTGATAGCTGACCAATACGCATCTGTAAAGCTTATTATTGTGGGGCCGGATGAAGCGGGTATGCGTGGGCAGATTTTATCAAAGATAGGCTCAGCGATAGAAAGCTTGCGGATTGTGGATTTTACTATGCACCCAGAGCATTACATGAATGCAGCCGATATATTTTGTTTGCCTAGCTACAGAGAGGGATTTGGGAGTGTAGTGATTGAAGCTGCGGCAGTGGGCATTCCGGCTATAGGTAGTGACATATATGGGATAAAAGATGCAATAGAAGATGGGGTAACGGGTATTCTATTTCCTGTTCGAGACATTCGGGCACTTTATCTTGCAATGGAAAAGATGATTGTAGATCCTGCAGGAAGGCTAAAGTTTGCGCAAGCGGCTCATGATCGTGCAGAACGTCTGTTTTCACAAGATGATATAACATCGGCTTTTATAGATTATTGTAATGAAGCTGTGGGCAGCTATTTAGTTAAATGAAGCGAGTATTTGATATTATTGCTGCTGGCCTATGTCTTGTAATATTGTGTTGGTTGTTTGCATTAATTGCGTTATTAATTTTATTAACATTTGGCCGACCAATAATATTTTCCCAGCAGCGACCAGGACTGCATGGCAACCCATTTGTAATGCTTAAGTTTCGCACCATGAAAACGATATTGAACGAAGAAGGTGCATTGCTGCCTGATGAAGATCGAATGACAAGTTTTGGTTGCTGGTTACGTCGTACTAGTATGGATGAATTGCCATCGTTGTGGAATGTTCTATGTGGTGAAATGAGTTTGGTAGGGCCACGACCCCTGTTAATGGAATATCTTGCTCTTTATTCGCCTGAGCAGGTGCGTCGTCATGATGTGCGACCAGGTATTACTGGGTGGGCGCAAGTAAATGGTCGCAATGCAATTAGTTGGGAAGAAAAATTCCGGCTTGATGTATGGTATGTAGATAATAAGAATATTTGGTTGGATATTAAAATTTTATTTTTAACTATAGTTTCTGTTTTTAAATCTACGGGTATTAATCAGGAAGGACATGTGACAGCAGAAAAATTTCGAGGTTCAAGTTGAAATCTGGCTTGCTTGTTGTAGGTGCTGGTGGGCATGGTTCTGTAGTGGCAGATGCTGCTCATGAGCAAGGTTTGTGGTCACAAATAGCATTTCTAGATGATCGTCCGACATCGCAACCGCTGATAGCCGATTGGCCTATCCTTGGAGCAACTGATCAAGCATCTAAATGGCTTAAAAAGTATACGGATTTAATTGTCGCTATTGGTGATAACGCCCATCGTATACAGCTAATTCAAAAATTCAAAGATCAAGGATTCAATATTCCAGTTATCTGTCATCCTACAGCTTGTGTGAGTGCCTATGCGGATATTGGTGCAGGGAGTGTCTTGGCTGCGCAATGCGCAGTAAATGCCGGTGCTCGCTTAGGACGCGAGGCTGTATTATAAATACTGGCGCAACAGTTGATCATGATAATGTGCTTGGAGATGCTGTGCATGTATCTCCTGGCGCGCATCTAGGTGGTGGTGTGCAAGTCGGTGCTAATAGTTGGATTGGAATAGGTGCAAGTGTGCGTGAACAGATTTCAATTGGAAGTCATGTAATAGTTGGAGCGGGTGCTGCCGTAGTTGATGACGTTGGAGACAATATTCAGGTGGTAGGTGTGCCAGCACGCCCTCTAACATAGTGAAAGTTAAAAAATCTTTAGATAGCGATTGTCTCGCATTAGAAGGCGGGCAGCCAATAGTGGATTATACTTATTCGACCTGGCCTGCCTACTCTCATGATGAAATTAATGCGGTCCAAGAAGTGCTACGTTCACGGAAGGTTAAATATTGGACAGGCAAAATAGGGCAGAAATTTCAACAAGCATTCGCAAATTTTTGTGGATTGAATTACGCGGTTGCAGTTTCAAATGGGACTGTAGCTCTTGAGCTTGCACTGGGCGCATTAGGTATTGGTCCAGGTGATGAAGTTATTGTTACCTCGCGTACATTTATAGCTTCAGTAAGTAGCATATGTCTTTGTGGGGCGAAACCTGTATTTGCAGATGTAAATCGAAACAGTCAAAATATTACCGCCGACTCGATCCAAGCTTGTATCACTTCTAGAACACGCGCCGTAATGTTGGTGAACTTGGCGGGTTGGCCCTGTGATATGGAGTCAATACAAAAATTGGCGCGCGATAAAAACTTTAAAATTATAGAGGATTGTGCACAAGCACATGGAGCTAGATATAAGAATAGACTTGTTGGATCGTTTGGTGATGTTGCTGCATTCTCATTCTGCCAAGATAAGATTATTTCCACTGGGGGCGAAGGTGGAATGCTGGTCACGAATGATGAGTCTATATGGCAATATGCTTGGATGTACAAAGACCATGGGAAAAGTATTGAATGTGCAGAGGGAAATAAGCAAACGTCAAATGGGTTATATCGATGGGTGCATGATTCTTTTGGCACCAATTTTAGAATGACAGAAATGCAAGCAGCGATTGGCTTGATTCAACTGCAAAAACTTGATGAATGGGTAATAAAACGTCAAGGACATGCAAATATGCTTAATTTATGTTTTTCAAAGATACCAGCTTTAAGAATTACCGAGCCAGAGAGGCATGTAGAGCACGCATATTATAAATATTATGCGTTTATTAAGCCTGAGATGCTTAAATCAGAGTGGAATAGAGATAAAATTATTCAAGCAATAAATGCTGAAGGTGTACCATGTTTTGCTGGAAGTTGTAGTGAAGTCTATAAAGAAAAGGCTTTTGTAAATGCAGGTTTAGCACCACCAGAAAGTCTGGTTGTTGCAAATGAATTAGGCGAAACCAGTTTAATGTTTAATGTGCATCCTACAATTAAAAATCACGAGATTCAGGATGTGTGTGCTGCAGTCGAGAAGGTGTTTGAGTATGCGTCGGCCTAATATTGTATTTTAAATAAAATATATAAGAAATTTTCAGATGCAAAACTCTGGTTTCAATCCGCAATTGTTATTTTGTAA
>JAPUHH010000180.1 GCA_027297825.1 Gammaproteobacteria bacterium | reverse complement strand
AGGTCGGCGGTTCGAGCCCGTCCCGGGGAGCCAATTTTATCTATACATCAAGCCAACTAAGATAAGACCTGCATGAAAACTTGAGACTACGTTAATGCTTTTAATTGCAGTACACACCATAAAACTAAAATTTAAATTTTGCTTTTATATTTAACAAATAATTAAAGTGCCGGTTTTTTGGCTAGTCAAATAAGACGAAATTGTAATTGGTAGGGTTATAATCGATGAATATATAGTTATAATTTATCTAAATATTGTTTGAATTGCTTACCTACATGCTTGTGTCGAAGCCCGTATTCAACCGTTGCCTCCAGGTAGCCAAGCTTACTTCCACAATCGTATCGTTTACCTTTGAATTCATAAGCTAACATTTTTTCGGTTTGGGCCTGAGCGGCTAAAGCATCCGTTAATTGAATCTCGCCACCTGCACCCTTTTGGGTATTTTCTAAAATTCCAAACACAGAAGGCTCGAGAATGTAGCGACCCACTACTGCGATGTTGGATGGCGCATCTGCTGGATCTGGTTTTTCCACAAATGTATCTACCTTCCATAAATCTTCTTGAATTCTGCTGCCAGAGATTACACCGTAACTTTTAACTTCCTCTAGATTTACTTGCTGAACACCCACTACACCGCATTGGTTTTTCTCATATACATCCAACATTTGCGTTAGGCAGCCTTGAGGCTCGTGGTAAATCAAATCATCGGCCAAGATCACCGCAAATGGCTCATTCCCAACAACAGGTTCAGCACACAGTACCGCATGACCCAAGCCTAGAGGTTCTGATTGCCTGATATAAATGCAATTGATATTCATAGGTAGAATGTTTTGCACCATATTCAGCATAGTATCTTTTCCATCTGCTTCAAGCTCACTTTCTAACTCATAAGCTTTGTCGAAGTGATCCTCAATAGAACGTTTTTGACGCCCGGTAATAAAAACTAATGTTTCAATACCTGCTGCAACAGCCTCTTCTGCTGCATATTGAATTAGAGGTTTGTCTACTACAGGCAACATTTCTTTGGGATTGGCCTTGGTAGCAGGCAGAAAGCGTGTACCCATTCCTGCAACCGGAAAAACCGCTTTACGAATTTTAGCCATTAGTTAATATTCTTTTGATTATTTAGATTAAGATATTTACAGTATTTTATAGCGCTATAGCAACAGATATACTTTACGATACCACCTAAGCACACATAATTATCAGATAGTGGGTTATTCTTCCCGTACGATTATTTCATCTCGATTCTTTTCCAGTGTTTTTTGCCCAATGCCTTTTACGTTAGTGAATTTTTCTGCGGTGAAAAATGGCCCATTAGCTTCTCTATATTCAATGATGGCTAACGCTTTTTTTGGCCCCACACCTTTTAGATTTTCTGCTAGTTCTTCAGCACTAGCAGTATTTATATTGACTGGCTCTGCATATATTAATGATGAGCAGGACTATAAAACACTAATCAGAACTATGTATAAAATTTGACGCATCCCAATAATGCCTATTTTGTTTTTCTGAGTTCATTATAGATGGATCTTTATTCGCTCTACAGCTAATTTCACCTGCTAAGCAAACAAATATTACCATACGTTCACACGTTCAATTTTATCACGAATCATTAGAAGCCCAGTGAGTGAGATACTGATCCATCGCATACATTGGATCCTTAGCTTGTGTAATCGGCCGCCCTACTACAATGTAGTTTGCTCCAGATTCGTTTGCAGTTTGAGGCGTCGAAATCCTGCTTTGATCGTCCTTATTATCATCTCGTAAGCGAATACCCGGAGTAACAATCATAGGTTGCAGTCCCCATCTTCTTCGCACTGCTTGGGCTTCGTGCACTGAACAAACAATACCATCCATCTTGGCTTGCAATGCAACTTTGGCCAACTGTATTACACACTCTTCCGCAGAGGACTGCATTCCTATTGAATGCAGCTGCTGTTGATCCAATGAGGTGAGCACAGTAACGGCGATCAGCTTTGTGACGTGATCGCCTTCAGACATCGCGGCGTGGGCGGCCTGCAGCATTTCATTTCCGCCAGACGCATGCAGGGTCATCATCCATGCGCCTAAATTGGCTGCGGATTTACATGCCGATGCCACAGTATTGGGAATATCATGCAACTTAAGATCTAAAAAGACCTGATGCCCTTGACGCGTTAATTGCTCGACAAAACCAGGCCCTTCAGCAATAAATAATTCTAGCCCTACTTTTAGCTTGCAGTGTCGACCTCGAATGCGGTCTAAAAACGCATGCGTTAATTTTGCATTCGGAAAATCCAAAGCAACAATAATTGGAGATTCATCGGTCATGACGAATTTTATCTTCTAAGTGGTTAATTTAAGCTAGGCATTATAGGCACTACTGAGCCCCAATAATGACAACTTGGGCACTGCCAATACAGCGCTTTACCATGAAACCCGCACTGCTTACACTCATGAGAGGCGCGTTCCTTTAAAAAACTTTCAACACTGATTTGAATTTTAGCCAAGCCCATTTTACTTAGCGGCTCACCTTTAACGTTTTGACTCTTCAAGAAAGCATTAACTTCTAAAAGTGATAGTTCTGACTTCTCCAAGAGCCAATCCAAAATCATTTTCTTTTCGGCATTACCTTCCGAAAGGTCTGCAAGCAATGTAGAGAAAGAAATGCCGCTTAATTCTGTATCTTTTATCTTAGTTAAAAATTCCCTAAAACCCTCATGATCCTCTTGAAGAAAATAAGCTTCGCGTAGCTTCATAAATACTTCGGGCAAATATTCTGGATTTTGTTTCGATACTGCTTTGTAATGCTTAATAGCAGATTTATAGTTCTCGCCGTGCACTGCATAATTCCCCAACAAAACGCTTGCTCGTGCGCAATTCTTGTCATAAGCAAGTGCTTTTTTAGCTAACTTCTTCGCTGCAGTCGCTCCATCATCTGGATTCTTAAACTCGAGCTCGCTAAGTTCACAGTAGTAATGAGCTGTGATTTGATGCATCTTCTTACCACTCACTTTTTCTAACTTCTTGGTTATTTCGATCGCCTTTTGCCATTCTTTTTCTTGTTCATAGAGACTCAATAATAATGGATAGGCTTCATCCGTCTGTAAGCCTATCTCAATAACATCCTCAAACAGTGCCTCAGCACGATCCAACAATCCCGCTTTAAAATAATCTTTTGCTAACTCGAGAAGCGCTGTAGATTTATAGATAGAATTTAAGGCTGGCCTGGCTATTAGGTTTTGATGAATACGTATCGCTCTATCCACCTCCCCTCTGCGTCGAAACATATTACCTAACACAAGATGTGTTTCAACGGTTTCAGAATCAACATCAACCAAATCGATGAATACCTCTAAAGCCTTGTCAGGCTGTTCATTCAGCAGATAATTAAGACCTCTAAGGTATTCGCCTGGTATTTTCGGCTTGGATTTAACATTGTGAAAAATATACGCGAGGTACCAACCTGCAGCTCCTGCCAAAAACAGCAGCAACCAATAAACTTCAGGCATTAGTGGGAACTCTTGATTGGCAGTTGACGCAAATTGGCAACTTCCTGTTCAGCAACGACGACTTTTTTAGCTAGAGATTTAGCGCGGCGTCTATACTTAAGTACTAAACTAGTGCTAAACAAAAGCCCCAACAACGCACCTATCACAAAGCAAATTAACATCACTATGCCAAGCGGCAACTGCAAATTTTGCACAAGAAAATTTATCGTAATCGGGTCGAGATTTTCTAGAGTGAATATAAAGACAAGCAGTACAACTACTAGTGAAATCAGAAATGCTATAAAACGAAACATCGAGTAATAATACCAGCGTTGAGCCTACTCGTGCTCTTAGAAATGCCTCAGCCTGTTAGAGATTGGTTTACCCGTTCTCGCAAATCTTTCCCAGGCTTAAAATGCGGCACATGCTTTCCTGGCAATGAAACCGCATCTCCAGTTTTTGGGTTTCGGCCGATTCTTGGAGGCCTGAAATGCAATGAAAAGCTACCAAAGCCTCGGATCTCGATACGGTCGCCCTATGCTAGCGCCGTACTCATCTGCTCAATAATACTTTTAACTGAGAGTTCT
>JAPUHH010000018.1 GCA_027297825.1 Gammaproteobacteria bacterium | reverse complement strand
GACGAAGAGATGGCCTCCGAAGGCGAGCTCAAGATCGCTGCTAAGATGAACAAGCAAGCGGGATACGCGTAAAGCTTTCCCCGCGCAACGAAAATCCTGCCCTGATGATCTGTACCCTCAGAGACTCAGGGCGTTTTTTTGTTAAAAAACTATAAAAATTTGTCAAAAAGCGGCAATATAGTCACAACGAAACTTATCGTCTAAAAATAACATTTCAAAGAGGAGTCACTACAGTGAAAGTAACTTACGATGCAGATGTTTGTATACATTCTGGAGAATGTGTAAAAGGTTCACCTACAGTATTTAAAGTAGAAGATGGACAGTTTGTAATAGATACGGATGCAGCTCCTGAAGCTGAAATTCGTGAAACGGTTTCTAAATGCCCATCAGGTGCGTTAAAGATTCAAGACTAGTACTAGTTAGTACTTAAACACAAAAAATTTATTTTTTATTTCAATTACTAGGTAATCCTTGCAAAGGCATGCCCAGTAATATTAGGAAAGATAGCCTAATGAAAATTATCATTTAGGGGGAGATATGATTGGTGATCAGTTAAGAACAAAAATGATTTTGAGCGGACATCCGAGTTGTCCTAACACTGGTAAGTGTTTGCAGACAGCAGGTGAGAAAGGTATTGATATAGAATCAAAGGTTATTAAGGAAATGGATGACAGTGACTTTCTAGCCAAGTCTCCCTATGGAATTGCTCCTGTGCTGGATGACCATGGTCATGTGGTGTATGGCACGATTGCCGTTTTATCGTACCTTGATGACAAAGGCTTTGGACCTTCTTTAGTGCCACGTAATGGTGGACATAGAGCCGTGATGTATCAGTGGGCAGACATTGCAACTGAGAGAGTCCAACCAATGATGGGCGATAATATTGATAAAACGGGTTTAGCTTTATTTTTTGATGGGTTAGAACAGCAGTTGAAAAACCCACCTAAGAAAGGCGACTTTATTTGTGGCGATTTCAGCTTAGCGGATATTCATTGGTCAGCATGCTGTAATTTAATAGAAATTGGTGGAGCAGGTGATTTAATAAGCTCTCGTTCTGTCATAAATGCATGGTACGAAAATGTTAAATCACATCCTTCAACAAGTAAAGAAAAATTAAATCCTCATACTTGCTTGCCAACGACAGCAGATGTTAGTTCTGGAGCCATGCGAGACATTTCTATTAACGCTTAAAAGAGTTTCTTTTAAAAAACATTTAAGCGTTCTCGACACTGGAAATGACGCCAGTGGATATTAAGTACTATGTTTGGATTATTTAGCAGTAGCAAAAAAGATTGGCAGGCAGAAGTCAATTCTGGTGAGCACAAAATCACCGTTAAAGCAGGCGATAACTTATTAAATGCAGCTTTAGAACTTGGTATTCCCTGGGCACATGATTGTCGCGTAGGCAGTTGCGCTACTTGTGCATGCAAACTAAAGAACGGCAAGATTAAGGCATTAACTGACTTTTCCTATGTCCTAGATCCTGATCAGTTAAAAGATGGGATGATTCTAGCCTGTCAGACGCGTTTGAAAAGCGATGTAGAGATAGAGGTAGTATTGGAAGATGCTGTTCATGCACACCAAGTTACCTCGTTCGAAGGCGCCCTGAGTAAAATTACAGACTTAACTCACGATATTAAAGAGATCGTCATTACTTCTGATTATCCATTGCCTGATCGCAGTGGAGTCGGGGGTCAATATGCAGAAATAAGTAAAGCGGACATCAGTGCGCCGCGCTCCTATTCCTATGCTAAAGCACCCGAAAATGAGACTAAAGATGAGGTAACATTTTTTGTGCGCAAGGTGCCGGGCGGTGAATTCACTGAGTGGCTATTTGCAGAAGACCGTAGCGGTGAAAAAGTTACAGTATCTGGGCCCTATGGTCATTTTTGGCTACGACCTGGGCAGGCACCCATGGTTTGTATAGCGGGGGGTAGTGGTGTGAGCTCCATTAAGGCAATCCTGGAATCGGCCGCCAATGAGCAGGTAGAACGGGATTGTTTATTCTTATTTGGTGCACGCACACAAGAGGATTTGTACTGTTTAGAAGAAATGGCAGAAATCGGCGCTAAGTGGAATAAAAATCATTCATTTGAGTTCGTCCCAGTGCTGAATTTGGAGCCTGAAAATAGTGATTGGAGTGGCGGTAGAGGCTTAGTTACCGATTATATGAAGGATGCTTATATCGATACTGGTAAGCTATCGTTAGGCGAGGCACAAGGTTATTTATGTGGTCCACCACCAATGATTGATGCTGCAATTGAAGTTATGGTTGCTCAAGGTATGAAAAAAGATAACATCTACTTCGATAAGTTTTTAGATGCTAGTTCAATGCCCGGGGGCCGAAAATAAATATAGTAAGTTTGTAAAGATTAGATATTATTTAGTTTATTAGGAGACAAGTATGCGTACAATTCAAGCTTTAGGTGTAATGGCACTTTGGACAATTGCTATTTTCTCTATTATTAATTTCGTAGGTTTTAATGATCATAACCGTGAACCGCTATGGACACTAGGTGCTGCAGCACTATTTGTTATTATGCTAGTTGGAAACTTTTGGATCTTTTTTGCCATTGTAAAAGAAGAGCCATGGGAATGGGATAAAGACAAAGGCAGCGACGGCGAATAAGTAATAACGTTAATTCGCTTCAAATGAAAGTAGAACGGTCGTCTTAGTACGGCCGTTTTTTTTTTGCAGGTTTTTTAGTTT
>JAPUHH010000179.1 GCA_027297825.1 Gammaproteobacteria bacterium | reverse complement strand
GACTAGGCGTAGCGGAAAAATTCTTTGTATTGCAATTTGGCATAGCCGAGAATTTATTATTGTAATAATAAGACGAGTAACATAGATAAATATAATTAAAAATTAGCGCTAATAATTTTACCCTAAATTTTTATTTACAGTAAAACCTCTTGTGCTACAGGGTGACTTAAAAAATTAATGGGACTGGCAGATAGACAATATGCGCCTGAATTCATAATTGCAATATAATCACCGACAACGCTTTTGCTCAGCAGTACATCATCTGCAAGTATATCTAGTGGAGTGCAAAGTTTTCCTGTAACGGTAACTTTTTCTGTGTTGTGAGATGTAATTTTATTGGCAACGTAAATTGGAAAATTTTTTCGAACTTTTTGACCTAAGTTACCACTCGCGGCAAGATGATGGTGCATTCCTCCATCAGTAATTAAATATGTTTTCCCTCTAGAGATTTTTTTATCTATAACTTTGCAAATATATACGCCAGATTCGCCCACAATATATCGGCCAAGTTCAATTACAGTATGTAATCCGGTTGAAAATTTTCCACTATTTATTTCTGATAGCAAATTATTCAAGTTTTCTGTTACAGAGGTGATGTCTAGAGGGCGATGTTTGCAGAAATATGGAATCCCAAAGCCGCCTCCTACATTGACGATGTTAACGGTTTGTACGCAAATATTTGATAATTCTTTAAGCAATTTAAAGGTATTATATTGCCCGTCATTAATTGCATCGGCATCCAGAATTTGTGAGCCAGTATAAACATGAAAGCCTTCAAGTAGCAGTTTGGTATTTTCAATCCAACGAATTATATCTGGCACAGATTCAGCATCTATTCCAAATGGACTGGAGCCGCTAGCCATTTTCATGCCGGCACGACGCTGAGTGTAATTTGGATTGACACGAATGAGTATTCTTGGAGTGATATTTAAACTAGATCCTAGTTGTATAATTTTCTCGATCTCTAATTTTGATTCTGCGCTAATAATGGCATTAGATTTAATTGCTGCTTCTAATTCAGTTTCACTTTTCCCGGGCCCGGTATAGCAAATATTGTTACCAGGTATTCCAGTGCTTAAAGCAAGGTCCAATTCGCGGATGGATGAAACATCGAATCCGTCGACATATTGATGCAAGTAATTGACAATATCTTGAAATGGATTAGCTTTAATGGAGTAATAAATTTTAAATTCTGGCGAAAGTAAATTTCGCAGCATATATATCTTATTTTTTATGATATTTTTTGAATAGATATATAAAGGCGTTGTGTATCCCAATTGAAAAATATCATTAAGATCAAAATCACCAAACGATAAAGCGTTATCAGTAATTGTAAAGTGTGCTAGCGGGTCAAATTTTTCCAATTTATAGCCTAATTATTTTAGTTAAGTGTTGAAATTTTATTGCGTTTCATAAATTGAGCACGGTATAGCTTGCCAATGTGATGGAATGGTAAGTTGGCATCGTAGCTTGTTAATAGCTGGATGCTAGTAAATAGCTTGATTAAATCTTGCTACTTTGCGTGGTGATGGTTTCCATTTGACTATTTTGATGTACAGAAATAGGACTGTGTTACGAATATGTGTGTGAAAAAGCCCGTGTAGTATTCTCGAAGAGCACTAGCTAGTTTTCTAATCTCGAATATCTTTAAAAGAAATGTAGACAAATAAACACGCTAGTACTATACCGAATCCTGCAGAAATTGAGTGAGCAATAGATTTGTTAGTCAATTTGAACTCCTGGAGACTTATGTATTAAAGGGCTGAGTTGGAAATTTTATATTAAATGGCAATATTTATAGTGTGGCGAGGTGAGAATCTCACCACAAAAGGCACTTGTAGTTTAGTTATTCTTTAAAATTATGTGAATTTTTTTCATATCCACGTACTATTCTATACTTTCAAATATTACAGATTCAGAAGTGTGGACAAGAACTTACTAGAAACCTTTCGCCAAGAGATTGATTCTATCGATCGACAGCTCATACAGCTAATTAGCAGTCGTGCTGAACTGGCTCAAAAAGTAGCAACTGTAAAAGCCAATGGGCAAGGTAAGGCCAATTTTTATAGACCGGATCGTGAGGCGAATATTCTAAAGCGTGTGCTTGAGCATAACAAGGGACCTCTATCGGGCGAAGAAATGGCGAGACTTATTCGAGAAGTCATGTCGGCTTGTTTGGCGCTGGAACAGCGATTACAAGTTGCATTCTTAGGGCCTGCTGGGACGTTCACAGAAGAGGCTACATACAAACATTTTGGCCATTCCATCAGTACGCTTTCGGCAAGTTCTATTGATGATGTGTTTCGTGAGGTGGAGTCGGATAATGCTGACTATGGTGTAGTGCCGATTGAAAACTCAACTCAGGGAATCGTGAATAGCACCCTAGATATGTTTATGGAATCGACGCTTAAGATTGTCGGTGAAGTGGAACTGCGCATTCATCAGCATTTGCTTAGTAATGTCGAGAAGCTAAGTGAAATACAAGTACTGTATTCTCATCAGCAGTCTTTGGCGCAATGTAAGAAGTGGTTGGAGACGAATCTTCCAGGTGTTAAGCGTGTACCGGTAAGTAGTAATGCAGATGCCGCGCAACGTGCATATGCAGAACCGCATGCGGCTGCTATTGCGAGTGCAACGGCGGCGGAAGAATATAAACTCACCATTCATAATAAGAACATTGAAGATTCACCAGATAATACAACGCGGTTCCTAATTATCGGTAAGCAAGAAGTTCAGCAGACAGGGGATGATAAAACCACCTTGCTGATATCTGCGCGTAATAAGCCGGGCGCATTGTTTAGCTTGTTGCAACCTTTGGCTAGAAATAATGTGAGTTTGACGCGAATCGAATCCAGGCCTTCGCACTGTGTTAATTGGGAGTATGTGTTTTTTCTAGATTTAGAAGGCCATATAGATAGGGCGGGCATCAAAGAATCGCTTGATGAATTAAAAGCTGAGGCAGATTTGCTCAAAGTGCTAGGGTCTTACCCTAGAGCTGCATTATAAAAAAACCAACTATCATATTCCATGTTTAATAAAGTTTATCTCGTTGGCGTCGGCCTGATTAATGCTTCGCTAGCTAAAGACTTAAAACGTTATCAGCTGGCGAAAACAATTATAGGTGTAGGAAGGGATTCGCAACGTTTAGCCAAAGCGCAAGCGTTAGATATCATCGATAATTATCAATTATTGCAAGATTGTAATGTTTCAGATGCAGATGTAATTATTTTGGGAGTGCCGGTTGGGAAAACGGGTGATTCTCTAGCTTTGCTCAAGCCTTCTCTTAACCCCCGTTCCTTGCTAACCGATGTTGGGAGCACTAAAGGTAATGTTGTTCAAGCGGCCGAAGAGGTGTTTGGTGAGCTGCCTGCTCGGTTTGTGCCTGGACATCCCATTGCGGGAAGTGAGCAAAGTGGGTTTGAATATGCGCAAGAAGACCTATTTCAAAATCGTAAAGTTATTTTAACGCCTACCGAAAATACGGATGAAGCAGCCGTTCAGGATATTAAAAAAATGTGGCTGGCCACAGGCGCTCAGGTTGAAGAGATGACTGTTGGACAGCATGATGCAATCTTATCTGCCACCAGTCATTTGCCACATATGGTGGCCTATACTTTGGTTAATTATTTAGGTGAGCGCGATGATGCCAGTAGCATATTTAACTTTGCGGCCGGCGGCTTTTATGATTTCACGCGTATTGCTTCCAGTGATCCCACCATGTGGGTGGATATTTGCAAAGCAAACAAGGACCGACTGCTTGAATCGATAGATGGTTTTAGTAATTGCTTAAATGAATTGCGCTCTGCGATCGATAAGCAAGATGGCGATGTAATTAATGCGTTACTAAAACAGGCTAAACATCTGCGAGATGCAAGTCTTTTAAAGTAGTAAATTTTTTAAGTGATACTAATTGCATATGGGTTCCTCTTTTTATCAATTAGAGCCGCAAGGCCAATGCAGTGGTTCCGTACAGGTCCCGGGCGATAAATCCATCTCTCACCGTGCTGTGATGTTGGCTTCTCTGGCAGAAGGTGTGTGTTTAATAGACGGGTTTTTACCTTCGACAGACTGTGAAGCCACTCTTGCTGCTTTTAAAAGTATGGGTGTGCAAATGGAGGCACTGTCGCCTACAAAAATTCGTATTCATGGAGTCGGACTTAAGGGCTTAAAATCACCGCAGGGTGAATTAAACATGGGAAATTCTGGCACGGCGATGCGGTTGATGTCTGGAATTTTAGCGGGCCAAGAGTTTTCTTCTACTTTAGTTGGGGATGAATCACTCACTGCTCGGCCAATGAAACGTATTCAGATTCCACTACAAGATATGGGCGCAAATTTAGCCCTGAGTAATCAAGGAACTCCCCCCTTGCGTGTTCAGCCATCAAATGGTTTGCATAGTATTGACTATCAGCTTCCTGTAGCGAGTGCGCAGGTAAAATCGTGTGTATTGTTGGCAGGTCTATATGCGCAGGGCAGGACTTGTGTGGAAGAAAATGTTCGCTCACGTGACCATACGGAAAGAATGCTGCAGGCATTTTCCTATCCAATTGAAATAGAGGATAACCGCGTCTGTTTGAGCGGAGGGAAGCAACTCACAGCAATCAATATTGACGTGCCAGGAGATATTTCTTCGGCGGCTTTTTTTATAGTAGGAGCATTGTTATCAAAAACCACAGAGCTAGTGATTAAAAATGTTGGAGTGAATCCAACCCGTGATGGAGTGATTGAAATCTTACGACGAATGGGCGCTAATATTGAAATTAGTAATGGTAAAACATTTGGTGCAGAGCCTGTTGCGGATCTTGTTGTTAAGAGTAGTGAGCTAAAGGGTATAGAAATCCCCCAACACTTGATTGCAAAATCCATCGATGAATTTCCTATCTTATTTATAGCTGCAGCTTGTGCACAGGGTACTACTAGGCTCAATGGTGCGCAGGAGTTGCGTGTCAAAGAATCTGACCGCATCCATAATATGGTTATCGGATTGCAAAAATTAGGTATAGATGTAGATGAAAAACCGGATGGTTTGATTATCCGTGGCGGCAAGATTAAAGGCGGCGAGGTAGATAGTGGCGGCGATCATCGAATCGCGATGGCATTTGCGATGGCATCTTTGGTGTCCGCAGAAATGATGATCGTGAGAAACACGGACAATGTTGTTACATCCTTCCCGGGCTTTGTTGATAGCGCTTCCCAATTGGGTCTTAGATTTAAGTAGTTCTTACTGTTAGTGACTATGAATAGTACAGCGATACCAGTGGTGACGATCGATGGCCCGGCAGGTTCGGGTAAAGGCACCATAGCTAGGCAAGTGGCAGAAATTTTGGGTTATCACTATTTAGACAGCGGCTCTTTATATCGAATACTTGCCTTATCCAGTCAGCAGCAGCAAGTCGAAAATGACGATTTAGAGGCCTTGGTGGAGCTGTGTCAGACTATGCTAATAAGTTTCGAGGTCTCTTCTGTAGATGAAAATGTACGCGTGTTTTTATCCAATCAGGATGTTTCAGGTCAATTACGTACCGAAGAATGTGCGGCTCGCGCCTCGCAGTTGGCGGCCCATCCTCAGCTTCGCTCCGCTCTGTTAGAGAGGCAGCATGCCTTTCGTGTTTTGCCAGGGCTGGTGGCAGAGGGTAGGGATATGGGTACGGTGGTGTTCCCAGACTCCAACACTAAGATCTTCCTCACAGCTAGCGTACATGAGCGCGCGACCAGGCGGCAGAAACAGTTGAAGAAACAAGGCATTGGTGCTAGCCTTGACCACCTTTTGAAAGAGATAGAGGCGCGAGATTCCCGTGATGAGAATCGTGCCATCTCTCCTCTACGCCCTGCCAAAGATGCTGTACTTGTAGACTCAACTGATTTATCAATAGATCAAGTGGTACAACGTATTGTTGAAATTGTACGGCGATGAGGAACTTTAAACTACAGAATATGATTGAAAATTAATATGGGTGAAAGTTTTGCCGAGCTCTTTGAAGAGAGCATAAATAATATAAATACCCTTCCTGGTAGCATAATCAATGGCACCGTGATTGACATCAGCAAGGATGCGGTCATTGTACATGCTGGCCTAAAGTCAGAAGGCATCATTCCAATTGAGCAGTTTAAAACTGGCAATGGTCAGCTTGAAGTAGAGATTGGCGATACGGTTGAAGTGGCCTTAGATGCACTTGAGGATGGTTATGGTGAAACTTTACTTTCTCGTGAAAAAGCTAGGCGTGCACGTGCTTGGACAGAATTAGAAACTGTTCATGAGGCCAATGAAACAATTACCGGTACGATAACGGGTAGAGTTAAAGGTGGGTTTACTGTTGAATTAGGCGATCTTCGCGCCTTCCTCCCGGGTTCTTTGGTCGATGTCCGCCCGGTAAGGGATACGGCTTATCTCGAAGGTAAAGAACTTGAATTTAAAGTAATTAAGATTGATATCAAACGCAATAATGTTGTGGTATCTCGTCGTGCAGTAGTTGAAACAGAATACAGTGCAGAACGTGAAGAATTAATCAACAGCTTGAAAGAAGGTGCTGTGGTTAAAGGCATAGTGAAAAACTTGACCGACTACGGCGCGTTCTTAGATCTTGGTGGTGTGGATGGCTTATTGCATATTACAGATATGGCTTGGAAGCGTGTCAAGCACCCATCCGAAATTGTTGCCATCGGCGATGAAATTGATGTCCGTGTATTAAAATTTGATAAAGAAAAAACTCGCGTGTCACTCGGACTGAAACAGCTTGATGATGATCCTTGGGGTGATATCAATCGTCGTTACCCTGAAGGTGCGCGCATTTTTGGTAAAGTTACCAATATTGCAGATTATGGCTGCTTCGTAGAGATAGAAGAAGGTATTGAAGGCTTGGTGCACGTTTCCGAAATGGATTGGGCCAATAAGAATGTCAGCCCATCAAAGATTGTATCGTTAGGGGATGAGGTTGAAGTGATGATTCTTGATATCGATCAAGAGCGCCGTAGAATTTCATTAGGTATGAAACAGTGTAAGGCTAATCCATGGGATGACTTTGCAAGCAGTCACGATAAGGGTGGTGAAGTATCGGGTGTAATCAAGTCGATTACAGACTTTGGTATTTTCGTGGGTCTTGATGGAGGGATTGATGGCTTGGTGCACTTGTCTGATTTGGCTTGGAATGTGCCGGGTGAAGAAGCAGTCCGTAGCTATAAGAAGGGCGATGAGTTGCGAGCTATGGTCCTGTCTGTAGATGCAGAGCGAGAGCGTATATCACTAGGCGTTAAACAGTTAGAAAAAGATCCTTTCTCAGCATATATTGCGGAACATCCTAAAGGCTCAGTTGTCACGGGAACGGTAAGTGAAGTCGATGCTAAGTCTGCAATAATTATTCTGGCTGAAGGCATAGAAGGGCTATTAAAGGCTTCTGAAATTGCTCGTGACAGAGTTGAAGATGTTCGCGCCGTACTAAAAGAAGGTGAGCAAGTAGAAGCTAAGTTTATGGGTGTGGATAAAAAATCTAGAATGGTTACACTATCAATTAAAGCTAAAGAATATCAAGAAGATGCAGCGGCCGTTCAGGATTATAATAGCAGTGCATCAGGTACAATGAGCTTGGGTGATATCCTAAAAGAATCTATTGAAGAGCGTAAAGAAGAAGGTTCTACCGACTAAAATAAGAACAAAGAGGGGCTGATCATGGACACGGAGTTGAATCGAAACATGATTACAAAATCAGAGATTATTGAAAAAATTTCATTAAATCAAAACCATCTTGCGCATAAAGATATAGAACTCTCA
>JAPUHH010000178.1 GCA_027297825.1 Gammaproteobacteria bacterium | reverse complement strand
ATCTACTGTTAATTTTTATAAGCTATTTCTATTCTAGTTTATTTCAAGCGAATGTCCGCTTTGGGTCGTTAGCAGACATAATGCAGATATGATTTGAACATTCCAACTTAGCATCCCTTATCTTAACTCATGAGTGTCTGCTTTCGGCCAATAGCGGTCATTCTTCTTCTCAATCGATAAAAGGATCGATACAACTGTCAAGGTACATTTGGAAAATCTAAAGTTTAAGCTAACATTACCAGTTGTACGTTACCAAATAACAGCACCTTGGATTTTCATGAATACTGTACTTCGTAAAAAGAAATCGGGCCTATGTAACCCATCAACCACCGTGTTGAAGAATATGGATTTTCACCAGCGTGGCATCTTTGCCGTGATTGGTGGGCCTAGGATTGGATTTGCATTTACGCTAACCCAAGGCCAACGATTAATCGTTGGTAGTTCACCAGAGAGAGATGTCCAACTCGATGCTCGTGGAATTTCACGAAAACACTTCAGTGTCTATTGGTCCGGCGATAAAATTTATATTGAGGATCAACAAAGCTCTAATGGAACCTTTGTTAATAAACGAAAAATAACTGCTGCAACCGAACTTAAAGGTGGTGAACAAATAAAAGTTGGAATAACCACTGTTCTTAAATGTAGCTAGAATAATCGGCCGCCTGCTTTGTGACGAAAGCGGTCATTCAATTATAATTTCCCAAAGTTTCCAACCTATGTGTCCTTTCGGCCAAAAGCGGCCACTAACGATTGAGTTAAGCGGCGGCGTTTTGTTCCCTCTCTTACTTGCGCATTTTGTTATGTGACGAATTAAAACTTTTCATTTCCACTAATACCTAGATTATTTATCTTAGTCTTACCTAATATTTTTAATAATAAATTACGGCATGATCGTAAAACAGGATAAAGAATGAAAGAGAGAGTTTTTGATTTGAATAGCCAATAATTTACACGATTGAAAATACCTGATCTGCTGCTTATTAAAGCTAAAGTATGAATAGCATCGGACCCATAGTAAATTTGCCCTCCCATCTTTAGGACCATTCCTTGATCGATATCTAATCCCATCTTAGTTATTTCATCAAGAACCTGACTATTATCTCGTGCATCAACAATCTTTAATTCTCCAATATCTTCACGGATACTAATAACCTGACAGTAGTTGTTGCAAGCAGGGCATTCTTTATCATATATAAGTAATATTTCTTCTCGACTCATGTTTTAATTTTAAACCATATAACAACTTAATACATGGTAATCTTAATCAATGTCTGCTTTGGGTAGAAAGTGGTCATTCAGTTACGAATTACTTCAAATTTAAATATCAAACAAGCTTAGTGTCTGCTTCAGAAATCAATTTTAAGCAGTGTTATGGCGCCGTTAATCCTGCTTTTTCAAGATAAAAAGTTCGTATAGATTACCTGGTTATTTCAAAATCTCACAAGCAGAAATACATATTACCTTTTGAGCAAATAGGTGCACGCATTTTAAGTTGTGACGTACTTCATGCTTTTTATCATGTTTTAACTACTTTTAAGAATGGTTGATAAATGCCTCGTTATAACCTAGCTTATTTTAGTAGGCTAATTGTTATTAAATGGAATTAGTAGAAGCCATAAGCATATGAAAAGGGATTTATTTTCGTTCATACACAATGTTCTACAGGCTGGTGTATGAAAGTCGGCAAACTCATTCGTAATATTTTGTTAAGTCTTGGAGCACTTTTCGTGCTCATTATTGCTTTTATTTTTTTTATGTTCGATGCATCGAATAAGTTTGCAGACGAGCACAGTGCATTCATAGAATCTTATCTTACAGATTTTTCAGTTAACTGGAGTACTGCTGATGTACACAGTCGAACCACAAATCAATTATTGTCTAAAATGAATGAAGCAAATGCTCGAGCTACAATAGCCAGATTTAATGTGTTAGGAAAACTTCAGCGGATCGAAGATTTAAAAATTATGAACTATTTTACGGGAACTAGTGAGGTTACAGGGCAGATTCATTTAAAAGCTTATTACGAAGGCGGATTGTCATTAGTAAAAATTGTCATCATTGTTAATGACGATAAAGTGCAAGTAGGTGGTCTTCATATTAAACCTATTAAAGAACTTGTTCCTATTGTAAAAGTGAACGAAGTCTAGTTTAAAATTTGTAGATATATATCTTTATCTACAATGTCCACTTTGGATCGTTAGCGGTCATTCAAAACATTCTCATCATATTATCAAGTGCAATTAAGGTAATGTCATCCAAACACATATATTCAATCCAATACTTTTCGTACTGCGACGCTCTTTTATACTAACTGGTCCCACTACATGCAAAAAAGTTCATAGCAAACATCCATTATTCTTGGATAATCTAAAACAATAAATAATTATGGCCACACAATAGGATTGATGATCCTCATAAATAAAACTTGCGCCATAGTTCAACTTTACAGCATAAAATATTCATACGAGAATTCCTTTGGTCGTGGATTTTAACGCCAGCGAGTGCTAATGCCTTATTTAATTCAATTAATCTTGCTAAATTGAGAGCATGATTAAATTCCTTCTGCGTGTAATTTTCAAAATTTCCATTTTTCCTCTACTAGTAATCGTCTTTTTAGTATTAGGTAATATTTATACCTATGCACGATTAAATAACGAAAAGCCAATCGCACATTTAACTTTTACACAAATCAATACACAAGAGTTTGACGCAACAATTCGTATAGATAATTTCTGTGATGATAAAATTTATAAGCTTTATGGTGATCAATGGCGCATAGATGCGCAATTCTTAAAATGGAAATCGTGGGCTATGCTATTTGGCATCGATGCGATGTACAGAATTGAGCGCTTATCTGGCCGTTACAGTAATGTGAATGATGAAAACTTAAAACAGCATATCGCGCACGAGCTTAAACCGAAATCTACAGTTGATCTTAGTAAACTCGCAGTCCGTTATGAGGGTAAGTTTCCTCCAGTTGATACCGCATATGGAAGCTCAGCATATAAAAACATGGCGCCCAATACTTTGTACTCTGTATATCGTACACAATCAGGAATTCTAATTCGTGAGCAATCCACATCCAAAGCAAAGCCTGGCAACACTTGTGTTCGAGAGAAATCTATGTGGAAAAAAATTATTTTGCGGATGGACCAAAGACTGGCCTCAATACTTCATTCACTATAATTATATGCTTAAGAATTAAGCAACAAACTTACTTAATTAACTATCCTTATTGCGGGTACTGTAAATCCTGCTATAAAAATATACTAGCAAACGTATTAATTATTTTTCGTTCATTTAAATGAACCCTATGCGTAATATATGTACTAATAAATAGGTCTGATTACTAGACATAAACAAAAGAGGTATTCATGAAAATTCTAACGACTCTATTTACATTAATAATCATTGTACTACCTGCTATCTCAGCTGCAGGCTTTGGCGGCGGCGGTAGAGGCTATGAGGATGGTTTATTTTGGTCAGCAGACCTCGATCGAAATGAACGAATTGATCGAGACGAAGCTAAAGCCGTTTATAATCTAGCAGAAGATACTATTTTTGCACGCTATGATAAAAATGGAAATAACACAATCAATCGCCCCGAATTTATGGAATTTATACAGCAGTCACCATGGACAGATAAATTTGTTCACCCTCGCGATCAATAGCCACTAATACTAATATGTCATAAATTATGGTCATTGGTATACTTAATCAACCACCAATATTTTTATCCTGCTCATGAGTGATCGCTATCACAGCAGGGCGAGGTGGTAATTGTTGGTCAAAATCTGGCCAACGCGTAGATGGCCGATCAAAACTTGAATCTCCTCCGGGGTGTTGCACTGAGCAAAACATTGTTTTTTGATCCGGCGTAAAACAAGGGCTACAAATTTCTGCCTCACGAGGTGCGCGAAGAAAATGCTTGGTTAACGCTTTACCCTCACCCTGGGCCGCACTCACCCAAATTCCATCTGCAATGCCCTGACGATAAAATCCATCGGTAGCGATCCAAATATTACCAAATTTATCAAAAGAACAGTTATCAGGATTTGAAAACCAACCGTTCTCTGAAATATCTGCATGATATTTTGCATGATCAAATTTGTTATTTGGGTTACCTGCTAGCACAAAAACATCCCATTTAAATTCATGCGCACGGTGGTCTAACTGCGGCGGTACTAATTCCAGAATGTGGCCATGACGATTGAGCGCACGTGGATTTGCGACATCGGTGTTTAGCGGACTACGCTTAAAGTTATTGGTTAAAACTACAAAAACATTTCCTGTAACCGGATTGACTTTAATCTCTTCCGGACGATCCATTGGTGTTGCGCCCACCAAGTCTGCGGCACTACGCATATCTATCACAACATCTGCTTGGCTATTAAAACCATTTTTCCTAGTGTGAGGGTCCATTCCCCATAACAGTGGATGCCAGATGACCGTGCCTTGGTCAGTAAATTCAGCAACGGATAATTCCCCATCATCAAGTAGTGAAAGATTCTGGTTACGATTCCCAGGCTCAAATTTATTTTTACTTATATAGCGATAAATATATTCAAAAACTTGGTCATCTCCCATATAGATCACGACTCGACTATCTTTATTTACATGTACACCACAGCCCTCATGTTTACATCGGCCTAATGCAGTTCTTTTAATGGGAATGAAGTTTGGATCATAAGGATCGATTTCAACTATCCATCCAGCATGCAAGCCTGCTTGAGGTTGTCGATCAAGATCCCACTGTTCGTAATGTTTGCCCCAAGCAGAATAGGCGGACCTATCTCCTTTCAACCCAAGTCGCTTATAGCTCTTTTTCTCAAAAGTTTTTTTTGCTTGGCCAATGAAATAAGCCTGTACATTTTCTTCAGCTGTCAACACAGTACCCCATGGAGTCATACTGCCTGCACAATTACCAAAGGTTCCCATACAATTATCTCCATTTGGCGAAAATGAAGTTTTTAATCGATCATGCCCACAAGCTGGGCCTGAGAATCGCATTATTGTATGCGGTGTAATACGGCGATTGTATTTTGACTCCAAATTAACGTGCCACTTATATTTTTTCTTTTGTACTTCTACTATAGTTAACCCATGTGCAAGTATTTCAGTATCAACTTGTTGTTTAGTTAATTTAAAAGCGTGTGGCGAACCTGGATGCATCATACGGCTATTAACAAACTCGTGATTCACAACAAGTAACCCATGCATAGAGTCGTTACGCGCTTGATCGAGTGATAAAAATGTAATGAAGTCGTTGTTATAACCAAACTGTTTTGCCTGAGCTGCTGGAGTTTGTTTATAAGGATCAAATACAGGTGCATTGGCAAATACAGGATCACCCCATCTCAGCAAAACTTGATATGTATAACCGGAGGCTAAATAAAGGCTCTCGTCTAAGCCTTGGGCTATTTCTTCAAAGGCCAGTGCAAAACCACTATTAGATTGAGCATGAAGTCGAGAAGCAGCATTCAAGGTAAGCCCAGCGCTGATAGCGCTTATGTTTTTCAATAGCCCGCGTCGACTAATACGTGTTTCTAGAATTTTATAAAATGCGATATTCGTTGCATCGCGTTTAATCGGAATA
>JAPUHH010000177.1 GCA_027297825.1 Gammaproteobacteria bacterium | reverse complement strand
TTGGTGAATTTCTGGTTATTTGTCGTCTGGATCGACGAATTCCTTAGGGATCTCAGAACCTTCTCCAAAGAAAAACTTATCCATTTCTTCTTCTAAAAACTTACGCGCTTTTGGGTCTATTGGCGACAGTCGATATTCGTTCAACAACATGGTTTGGTGAGTGACCCACTGTTGCCAGCCTTCTTTTGAGACATTTTCATAAACTTTCTGTCCCAGCTCGCCAGGATATGGCAAATATTCGAGCCCTTCCGCTTCTTTATTAAGCTTCACACATTGCACCATACGCGCCATGGGTACTTTCCTTTTTAAGTTGTACTACTTGCCACAAGGTCTTTTGCACGGGAGCCGCCAGACCTATTTTTTGAGTAGAGGCTTTATACCAAACCCCGACGTCGTCTTCCATTATACCAATGGGCATTTTATCTAAATGGATTAATTTGGGATACAGATGTAAGCGATAGTGGGAAAAAGTATGAGTAATCATTGGTAATTCCAGAATTTGAGAATGATTTATTTTGCAGATTTTTTTTAGCCACTTTTTTATGCTGGGCTCATCTGCAAACTCAGGAAAACTATATAAACCACCCCATATTCCAACCGGAGGACGTTTTTCTAACCACACCGCGCCATCGGCATTTGGCACAATGGCAACTACAAGTTCTCGCTGCGGCAGGTTGCGTGAAGGTTTTGGTGTGGGTAGTTCAGATTGACGATCCTGAATATTGGCAACACAATGATGTTTCACTGGGCAAAGGCTGCATCTTGGATTCGCGCGTGTACAGACAGTAGCGCCTAGATCCATTATGGCTTGAGTATATTCTGCAATGCGTTTTACTGGTAACAGGGATTCCGCATAGTCCCAAAGTTGCCATTCAACCGCACTCTGACCAGGCCAACCTTCTACTGCAAAATACCTCGCCAATACACGCTTTACATTGCCATCTAAAATGGCATGCGACTGATGAAAACTTAATGCCAGTATGGCCGCGGCGGTAGATCTACCGATACCGGGCAAGGCAATGACTTCATCAAAAGTTTGTGGGAAATTACCACAATGTTGCTCGCAAATTTGCGTTGCAGCTTTATGTAAATTGCGTGCCCGCGCGTAATAACCCAAGCCCGTCCAATGATGCAGTACTTCATCGATCGATGCTGCAGCAAGTTTTTTTATATCTGTAAACCGTTGCACGAATTTTTCGTAATAAGGAATTACGGTTTCAACGCGCGTTTGTTGCAGCATAATTTCAGAAACCCAAATACAGTAAGGATCTCTATTTTTCTGCCAGGGTAAATCTTTGCGCCCGCATTGATCAAACCATGCCAAGACTTGATTGTTGAATGTATTTTCCATGATTATGTTTTTGCAATCGCTTGCAATCGCTCTACACTTTCTAAAACACGTTGCTTAAATTTTCTAGTCAGTAAGTGGGAACGAATGATGGGTGGCACCCAAAATTTAAACTGCATGTTTGCAGCATACTGTACGGTAGTACCCAACGAATGTTGTGCAAGTATCCAGACTGCATAGCCAGAACGTAGATCACTCAGCATCGGTATAAGGAAGGCTTCAAGCTTCTCATTCCCCACTTGAAGCACATCTTCTACCCGGGTGATGTCTTTGCAAAAGAACAAAATGCAATCATGCACTACAGTGCGAATGCGGATCATGGAATTATCGGGGAATTCTAAAAGCTCGCTGACGTTAATAGTAGAATTTAGATCTGTGATATTTTCGTAATCGGTTAAAACCTCCATTACCCGCGCAGGTAATGCTTCGACATAAAATTCTGCAGTTAAAAAATAGGTGCCTTTGTCATAGCGCACACTCACTTCTTCTGCATGGACAATTGCAACGCTACTAAGCCATGCTAATAATACATAGCTCGTTATTTTCATTAAAATAGCTTTATGTCTTTTAATATATCGCCTAATTTTTCTTTGAGCTCTTCAACTTTTTCTGCTTTTTTCTCTTCAAACTCTTCTATTAATTCTTCTTTCTTTTTTTCTACAATGGCAGCTTGCTTGGCATCGAGTGCCGCTTGCAGATCGATACCGTAACTTAAATCGTTAAACGGGCCTTTGATAGTAATCGGAATTGCATAGCCACCAGGCTCATCAGACAAGCCTATTGAAATTTTATAATCTGTTTTGGATTGTCCGATATCGACTTCACCTTCACCCTTAGCAAATATCAGAGGAGAATCCAGCTTGAAGTCCTTGTTGTCCGCTAAGCCATTGGTGATATTAAACGTGCCAAATAATTTATTGAACACCACTTCTTCCCCCGTGGCTTTAGGTTCACGGCCTTTCATAAAGGCGGCAGCTTTTTCGATATATGTCGCCATCTTTTTATCGCGCAGGGCTCCATCACCGGCATTCAAGTTCACCTTTCCCGCCAATGCGCGTTTAAGCTCTGCAACACTGTTGCCCGTCGTATTCACATCGAGCGAAAGATTACTGATGCCTCGCACATAGGCTTGCTTTTCACCTAAAAAATCTATACTGAGTTTATCAATTTGCACACCCACTAGATCGCTCACCAATGCATATTTGGGAGTTTTGCCACGCACATCGACGCTAGCTTTACCTTTCATGGTGCCACCATAAAGATTCATCGACATAGGCGTAACTTGCAATAATCCATTTTTTGCAGAGATCGTTGCTTTCACATTGGTCATGGTCATACCAGAAATTTTTAAAGTGCCGACTGTAATATCGCCGTTCACTTTAAGATCTCGCATGGTTTCGACTGGCAGTTCAATCGGCTCATTTTCATCGGCAGGGGTGCTCTCGGCTTTTTCTTCAGCACTAGAAGTCGGTAATAACTTATCCAAATCCAACAAGTCGGAAGCTAACGAAAATTTGATGTTTGGCTTGTCAAAGGATTGTACCGATGCATTACCCGCCAACTTTGTATCCAGCATCGATACTACTAATGAGGAAAGACTTAAAGTTTCCTTCTCAAGATTTGCATCGATCGTGGCTTGCAACACTGCATCAAGTTTTCCCTCGGGGAAGGCATCCCCGGTACCCGCAATTTTGATGGTGGTGTTTTGTAAAGCAAACTCTTGACTCTTTAAGTTACCACTCATATCCGCATTCAGATCTAAGTCTAATGCGCCATTTGGAAAAGACTCTCCAGTAGTATGCAAGTCAACATGCAAACCATTTAGGTTAAGTGTCTGCGCCCTGGAATCAAATAACGCCTTGGTCACAATGACTAAACTTGCCTCCATTAACGGTGCAGCATTTTTCATTTTCAAGTCAAGGTTCACAGCAGTCGGTTTACCGTCAATGACTTCTCCCGTGGTTAGATTTAAAGATACAATTTGAATCTTGGTGCCTGCTTGGTCGTCTTGCCATAACAGTTCTGCATCCTTAACTTCTATTCCATTAATCACCAGCTCAAATTCGGGAGTCTCGGAACTGCTTTCTGCTTCTTCCGTGGTTGATTCACTGACTAAATCATCCCAGTTAGTGACACCTTGCGCATTGGTTTGTAGGTTTACTTTTAAACCATGTAGTTTGACTTTGGCGGCTTCAATCTTCCCTTTTAGCAATGGAGCCAATGCAACGCGTACATCGACCTCTTCCACACTAACCATAGGTGCATCACTAAAACCTGGAGCATTACCAAATTGAGTACTACCCAATGAGAAACCCAGCCATGGAAACAAGGAAATATCAATATCACCCGCTAAGGCAAGATCACGCCCTGTGGCTTCTTTGACTTTAGCGACTATTTGTTCTTTATAAGCATTCGGGTCAAAGGTGGCGACGAAAAAGACGGCTGCGCCAATAAACAGCAGAACGAATGCCACGACGGCCATGAGTAAATATTTAATAATTTTCATCGACGCTTTCCCGTTCTAATTCTGAAATTTTTCGGTCAACACAAACTACAGGCCATATGCCATAGTATAAGTTTGTGGTGTTTAAAAACCTATGCATTGCGAGCTTGAAGACACATTTTGTTACAGATCCAGGTTTTACCCGAACCGGTACAATCTACCCTTCTCGCACCCAGGCACAAATGATCCTGCGAGGCCGGAATAAACTACCCTTTACGTTCCCACATACCCGATTTTCCACCGGATTTTTTCAGTAAACTGATATCTTGCAAGGTCATGCCTCGATCGACGGCTTTACACATATCGTAAATCGTGAGTAATGCAATTTGCACTGCCGTGAGGGCCTCCATTTCCACACCCGTTTGCCCACGGGTTTCAACCGTGGCTTTACAATAGATGGCAGCCGGCGCGCTTTCTATTTTAAAATCCACTTCAACCGAAGATAATGACAAGGGATGGCATAAAGGCACAAGTTCGGCTGTTTTCTTGCTTGCCATGATGCCGGCAATCCGTGCGATCGCGAGAACATCACCTTTTTTATGGCCGCCGCTTTGAATCAGTTGCAGGGTTTCCGCTTGCATGAGAATGCGCCCATCCGCGACTGCAATTCGGTGGCTTATCGGCTTATCCCCAACATCAACCATGTGGGCCTCACCAGCCTGATTAAAATGTGTGAGTTTGCTCACTGAATCCCTCGCTCTAGCTTCATTGACAGGTAATGGTACCATTTAGTTTTTAATTGTACGCAGTTCATTCCATCACTTGATATTAACGATGCCCGTAAACGTAAAATATTTTGCCAGTCTTCGAGAAACCATAGGACGATCGAGCGATCAAATAACAGTAGCTGGAACGATGACTGTGGAAGAAATTTGGCAACAAGCTACCAATGATTTAGATCGGCCGGAACGATTATTAGCAGCCATCAACCAAGAATATGCAAGTTTCACGCAAGAAGTAAAAGATGGGGATGAAGTTGCATTCTTTCCTCCCGTCACCGGCGGCTAAGAACAACCTCCCTCGCGCTGGTTCTTATAACTATTGTATAAGAACAAATAAACCGCGTGCATCGCGTTGTATATTCAACAACAACGCATTTGGATTTTTTTTAATTGCAGCCTGCATATCCTGGATCGTTTTGACACGCTTTTTATTCAAACTGATAATGATGTCGCCTTTTTGCAAGCCTGCTGTAGCCGCATAGCCTTTTACGCTCACGACCTCTATTCCGGCGGTTACACCACGACTTGCCTCTTCAGATATCTCACTAAATTCTGCCCCTGTTAACTTTTGGCTAAGCTCTTCCCCGCTGATACTGTTGGTCACTTGCTCTTGAACCGTAGCCGTCAATATATGCGGCTTCCCATTGCGTAACATTTCAATTTTAACGCGACTGCCAATACGTAATAATCCGATTTCATTTCGCACTTGTGCCGAACTTTCAACTTCACGTCCATTCACAGCAACAATCACATCTCCCACCTGCATGCCGGCTTGTTCTGCCGGAGATTGAGATTCCACCTGTGATACCACCACCCCTTTGTTGCGTGACGTTCCAAATGCTTCAGCTAATTGAGGTGTTAAATTTTGAGCAGAGAAACCTAAACGTCCTCGTTTTACTTCACCATACTCAGTCAATTGCGCAGTAATCTGTTTAGCCATGTTTATTGGAATGGCAAAACCAATTCCGACATTACCGCCATTTGGGCCATAAATAGCAGTGTTGATGCCAACCAATTCACCACGTAAATTTACCAATGCGCCTCCAGAGTTGCCAGGATTAATAGAAGCATCGGTTTGAATAAAATCTTCATAAGATTCAATACCCAAACCACTGCGGCCCAATGCACTCACGATTCCAGAGGTCACGGTTTGTCCTAATCCAAATGGATTGCCAATGGCCACTACAAAGTCGCCTTGACGTAAACGATCCGAATCACCGAAAGAAATTTCGGTTAAGTGTTTTGCTTTAATTTGAATCACCGCAATGTCCGCACCCGGATCTTGGCCAATCACTTCGGCATTAAATTTCTGCCCATCTTCCAACGTCACTACAATATCTTCGGCTTTAACAATGACATGTGAATTTGTCACGATGTAGCCATTCTTTGCATCAAAAATAACCCCTGAACCAAGCCCCGTAGTGCGTCGCTCTCGTTGCCGTTGTGGCACATCAAAAAATCGACGGAAAAACGGATCATCAAAAAATGGATCGCGTACTACCACCCTTCCGGTGGTAGAAATATTAACCACTGCAGGTGTCGTGCTTTCTAACATGGGTGCTAACGTTGGCAATGGCTGACCATTCACACTAACCGGAAAACCCGCAATTGAGGTTGTTGTCAAACTCAAGAGACCGCCAAACAAGACAAAAATGTAAATTATTTTTTGCAACATTTTTAACTACATATCTTTATAAAAATTTGATCGTAACTAATTATACGTATCTAGGGTCTTGCGTGGATTAAATACAAAGCGTTTTCCCATGTCTCGATAAAATTGCTGATCTTCTTCAGTGGATGCTGTTGGCATTACTATTTTCAAGGTCACAATTTGATCTCCATCTGGACTTCCAGGCAGGCCACGTTTCTTTAAACGTAATTTTTTACCCGATTGCGATCCCTTCGGTATTGTAGCCTCAACACGCCCGCCTAAGGTGGGCACTTGTATACGAGCACCCAATGCCGCTTCCCACGGACTGATCGGCAAGTCTAATAAAACATTTCGACCATCTAGTTTATAGATGCTATGAGTTAAGACTTGTACTTCTAAATAAAGATCGCCACTCGGTCCACCACCTGCTCCTGCTGCACCTTGGCCCGCTAGACGAATGCGCTTACCCGTAGTAATGCCTGCTGGAATCTTAACTTCTAAGTTGCGCCTATTCCCTATGCGAATAGGTTTTTTAACACCTTTAAATGCATCTTCTAAGCTGATAGATATATTGGAATGCTGATCCGCGCCTTGAGTCTGAAAGCCGGAGTGCTGACCTTGCGTAAATCCTCCGCCTCCGCTAAATAAAGCTTCAAAAAAATCACTAAAGCCGGATATGTCAGATCTGGCACCAGAGAAATCTGCACTAGAAAAACCACCTTGCCAATCTGGTGGTGGATTAAAGTTTTGTCCAGATTTCCAGTTTGCTCCAAGCTGGTCATAAGCTTGACGTTTTTCAGAGTCTTTTAAAACTTCGTAAGCCTCTCCCAGCTCCTTAAATTTTTGTTCGGCATTTGGCTCTTTACTGACATCGGGATGAAATTTGCGCGCGAGACGACGATAAGCCGTTTTAATTTCAGCTTCTTCCGTATCACGCTCAACACCTAATATTTTATAATAGTCTTTATATTCCATTAACCATCCAATGTATTGTCTACTGACACACATTAAAGCGCCGCGGAGTACCGCGGCGCTACTGCATCCTTACAGATTATCAAGCCAAGCTTGTTAGTGGTTCATCCCTCTACCGCTATTTTCTTGGGTAACGCCTTTTCCTTTTTTGGGATCCGAAGCGTTAATACTCCATGCTCTGTTTTCGCAGAGATGTTATCTGCATCGACGGTATCCGGCAAAGTAAAACGCCGGCTAAAATTTCCATATACACGTTCTGTCCTAGTATAGCCTTTGCCTTCATCCTTGTTCTCTGCCTTACGTTCTCCTTTGACCGTCAGCACGCCCTCTTCCAAAGAGACGTCAATGTCTTTAGGATCCACACCCGGCACATCCGCGCTGACCTCATAAGCATCCTTATCTTCTTTGATGTCTACACTTGGAACCCAGTCTGAGACAGCATCCATATACCCTGCTG
>JAPUHH010000176.1 GCA_027297825.1 Gammaproteobacteria bacterium | reverse complement strand
AATACTGACCAAAAATACAAGTTTAAACGGGGTTAAAAAAGGTGAAGCCACATCTATCGCAACCATCGAGCTGCCTTCCGGTAGATGTGCCATTAAAGGGCCTGCTAAGTATGAATATAATTTATTTGCAAATGGAAATAGACCTATAAAAACTACCAGCACACTGCCAACCACCCACAACAATCTGCTACGCAATTCATACAAATGCGAAAGAAGAGTTTCCTGTTTTTTGTTTTTATCTGAAGTATCTTCAGTCGGCTTCATGCTTTTTAGCTTCAGAGCTTAAAGTTAATTCCTGTTGCTTGTTAGATTCGATATGTTCTTCAACGGCTTTGATAAGTTCTCGGTCACCGCCGTCTTGGTCCTGATCAAAGTCTTTTTCTAATTCTTGCTGCGTACCTTTCAGAATTTCTTTTAATTCACCAATTTCGCCTTGTTGTTTTTCCAAGATCTCTTTTAACTCTAAAGCTTTAATTTCTGACTCAATATCAGAACGAATGCCTGCCAGGATACGCTTGGCCTTACCAATCCATTTGCCCGCTTGGCCAGCTAATTGCGGAAGACGCTCTGGCCCTACCACTAATAGTGCAACCACCATTACAATGGAAAGCTCCCAAAACCCAAAATCAAACATTGGTTAATTAAGAATCAATCTTTGGGTGGAAGTTCATTGCTTTCAGAATCTTCCGGTTTGCCTTCATCTTTCATGGATTTTTTAAAACTTTTGATTGCGCCACCTAAATCTCCGCCCATGTTGCGTAGCTTTTTCGTACCAAAAATTAACACAATAATTAGTAAGACGATAAGTAGCTGTAATGGTCCGATTGACATAATCTACACTCCGATAAAATACCTAAAAATATTTATTACCAATTTTTTAGTTGCGTTGTGCCTTTTCTACTAGGCCCGATATTCCAAATCTTTTGCTAAGTTCTTCTAGTACCACCTCATAGCTGGTATTTTTATGTGCCAGTAATACCATGCAATGAAACCAAAGATCTGCCACTTCATGGATTAAATGTTGCACATCATTTTCTCTTGCCGCATCGACCGTCTCGCGGGCTTCTTCACTTATTTTACTGAGAATTTTTTCAAGTCCCGATGCATACAAACTTGCCACGTATGACTCATCAGCTTTACTGCTTTTGCGTTGCTCTAGTATCTCAGACAGCTCTCGTAAAGTTTCATTTGTGCTCATTTTAATAGTGATCGGCTTAACAGCTAATGTATACAAGTATTGACAACAGAGTATCCCATGCCTACAACAGGGAATCTATTTTCACGATGAGTTGCTCTCTAAAAACTGAGCTAGCTCCTCACTGCAATACCTTGTGAAGCCATGTACTGTTTTGCTTGTTGAATTGAAAATTCACCAAAATGAAAAATACTGGCCGCCAAAACCGCATCGGCTTTGCCTATTGTCACGCCTTCTGCTAAATGTGCCAATGTGCCAACTCCCCCAGAGGCGATTACTGGAATACCAACGGTTTCACTGATCGTTCGAGTCAGCTCAAGATCAAACCCAATTTTAGTACCATCGCGGTCCATGCTTGTCAGTAGAATCTCTCCAGCTCCAAAATCTTCCATTTTGATGGCCCATTCCACGGCATCTATACCAGTGGGTTTGCGCCCCCCGTGAGTAAATATCTCCCATTTTGATGGCTCATCTTCTCCATTCACTCGCTTTGCATCGATGGAGACGACGATACATTGCGAACCAACTTTTTTGCTCGCCTGTTGCACCAGCTCTGGATTAAATACTGCCGCAGTATTAATGCCCACCTTATCAGCACCCGCATTTAACATGGTGCGAATATCTTCTACTTTACGAATGCCGCCACCTACTGTAAGTGGGATAAAAACTTGTGCAGCCACTTTTTTAACCACCTGTGCAATGGTGTCGCGATTATCTGAACTCGCGGTGATATCTAGAAAGGTAATTTCATCTGCACCTTCGTTGTCATAACGCCTGGCAATTTCGACAGGGTCGCCAGCATCTCGTATATCGACAAACTTAACGCCCTTTACAACGCGACCTGCGTCAACATCTAAACAAGGAATAATTCGTTTTGCGAGAGGCATAAATGGCTAGGTCTTATTAAAATAATTCTGGACATGGTTTTACCAAAGCAAAACCTTAAACACATTTCTAGACGAAATAATTATAGAACTCGCTAAGACTGATAGGAGTCGGCAAGATTTTGAGCATGCTGCAGCTTTATGGTGCCCTCGTAAAGAGCACGGCCAACAATAACCCCCACAATACCTTCCTCATCAGATTCACATAATCTTTTGATATCATTTTCATCTGTGACTCCACCCGAGGCAATAACGGGGATATGAATAGCGCTAGCAAGCTCTACGGTTGACTCAACATTTACTCCACGCATCATGCCATCACGACCGATATCGGTGAATACAATAGCAGCAACGCCGTCTGCTTCAAAATGCTGCGCCATGTCGATGACGTCGTGGTGCGATAACTTTGACCAGCCATCGATCGCAACTTTGCCATCTTTTGCGTCTAAGCCAATAATAATATGTCCTGGAAATTCGAGACATAAATCATTGACAAAATGTGGAGCACTTACCGCTTTGGTACCAATAATGACATACTGCACACCTACGTCGAGATAAGCTTGCACGGTATCTTCATCACGAATACCGCCACCAACTTGTATAGGAATGTTCGGATGATTAGAGGCAATGGCGTGAATTATTTCTGCATTTTTTGGGGCCCCCGATGTTGCGCCATCCAAATCTACGATATGAATACGTTGCGCGCCTTGTTCTACCCACTGATCCGCAATGGCAACTGGGTCATCCGAGAAGACCGTAACTTCGTCCATAGCGCCTTGGCGCAAACGCACACATTTACCATCTTTTAAATCAATAGCAGGTATAACAATCATTTTATTAATCTAGACATGAAAAATTTTTAGTTAGCTACGTTGTTTCCATCCCATTGACTAAAGTTACTCAGCAGTTGCAAACCTGCTTTTGCACTTTTCTCTGGGTGACACTGCATTGCAAACACATTGTCTTTTGCAATGGCAGAAGTAAAGGTTAGCCCGTAATCAGTGGTGCCTGCAACTAACTCTTGTTGATCGCAGCGCACAAAATAACTATGCACAAAATAAAAATAACTAGACTCTGGTATACCTTTCCATAAAGGGTGATTTTGTTGCTGTTCGATACAATTCCAACCCATATGTGGCACTTTTACACTACCTTCAGACGCACCAATAGAAACATGGTTGCCAAAATACTCTACGCCGCCTTCATAAAAGGCTAAACATTGAGTGCCGCTATTTTCTTCGCTGGTATTCATTAGCACTTGCATTCCCATGCATATTCCCAAAAAGGGTTTTTGTTGTGCAGCATCAATAATTGCCGTTTGTAACTCAAGCTCTATTAAAGCCGTCATACAGTCTTTGGCAGCACCTTGGCCAGGAAATATTATTTTATCACTGGCCGCAATTTCTTTTGGGCTAGAAGTAATACTGATACGATCTGCGGCAGCCGCAACATGCTCGACAGCCTTCGCTACCGAATACAGATTACCCATACCATAATCAACAATAGCAATATTACTCATTCAAATAGCCAACATTCAGCTTCGTATGTTCTACTACGAAACACTTTTCCCTAATGGAATCAATTTTCTCATAAGCAATACAACTTAAAGACTTCCTTTGGTCGACGGAATAATCTCGTGCAAAAACAATAGCATCCTACAAACAACCTTTAGTTGATGAGGCCTGTCTGCACGTAAACAAAACAACCTAGAGACTCCCTTTTGTGCTTGGGATTATTCCCTGCATACGCTCATCGTGTTCGATAGCCATACGAATGGCTCGCCCAAATGCCTTAAATATGGTTTCTGCAATGTGGTGTGAGTTAGCTCCAAATAAATTATCAATATGTAAGCTTACATTTGCGTGATTTACAAAACCTTGAAAAAATTCATGCATAAGGTCTACATCAAAATCACCTATGCGCGCACGCGGAAATTGCACTCGAAATTCTAAGCCCGGTCGACCAGAAAAATCGATAACCACTCTAGACAATGCCTCATCCAAGGGCACATAGGCGTGGCCATATCGGCGCATACCTTTTTTATCTCCCATTGCATTAGTAAAAGCCTGTCCTAGGGTGATACCAATATCTTCAACTGTGTGGTGGGCATCAATATCTAGATCGCCGCGGGCCTCGATATCTAGATCTAACATGCCGTGACGTGCAATCTGGTCAAGCATGTGATCTAAGAAAGGCAGGCCGGTCTTTAGTGTCGCTTTCCCCTGGCCATCTAAATTTACTTGAATCGCAATTTGCGTTTCATTGGTATTGCGTTCAACGGTTGCAGTTCGAGAAGTCACAGCGGCAGAAAGTGTATTAGGGGGTTTGTTAGAAGCGAGTCGTTTTAATTAAATCTAAATTTATAGTTGCAGCCAAAAAGTGGCAGGACCATCATTGATCAAGTGTATTTGCATATCTGCGCCAAATTCACCTGAATGAACTGTAGCATATTTCGACTTTGTTATGTCCAAAAAATAATCAAATAGCTCAGCTCCCTGCTCAGGGGTCGCGGTACGCGAAAAGCTAGGCCTCATGCCTTTGTTGGTATCCGCTGCAAGGGTAAATTGTGGCACTAACAACACACCGCCATGTATATCTGCGACACTCTTATTCATCTTACCTTCTTCATCCGCAAAAATACGGTAACCGATTACACGCTCAGATAAGCGCATTGCGACATCTTCATTATCATGTTTTTGTATGGCCACGAATACCAGCAAGCCTTGATTAATTTCCGCAATCCGTTGTTGGTCTATGAAAACACTGGCTTGGTGCACACGCTGTAGTAACGCGATCACGATTAGAACTGAATAAATATTTGGGTGGCACGAATCATATTGAGCATGTTTAGGTAAGCTGACCAAACTTTTGCGTTGCTCGAATCAACGCATCTACAATTTCGGGTTCCGTTGCCGAATGCCCTGACTGCTGAGCTATTATAAATTCCGCACTAGGCCAGGCTTGATGTAATGCAAAAGCTTGCTCTATTGGACACACTACATCGTAACGCCCATGTACGATAACACCTGGAATATTCTCTAGCTTATATGCATCTTTCAAAAGTTGTTCTTTGCGTAAAAACGAATCGTTATTAAAATAATGACATTCGATGCGAGCCAGGCTTAAGGCGATAGCGTCATTCGAAAAATAATTTAATACAGCGGGTTTGGTTATCAAGTTAGAAGTACTACCTTCCCAAATGGACCAAGCACGCGCTGCTTCGATCTGGATTTCTTCATCATCACAGATCAGGCGTTTGTAAAACGCAGCCAGCAAATCATCGCGCTCTTCTTCTGGGATCACTTGAATATAGTGCTGCCAAAGGTCGGGGTAAATATAGCTGGCGCCATCTTGGTAAAACCACTGGATATCACGTGAGCGGCAGAGAAAAACTCCGCGCAAAATTAACCCTGTAACACGATTTGCATGCGCTTGCGCATAGGCAAGTGCCAGAGTAGAACCCCAAGAACCTCCAAATACCAACCATTTTTCAATATTCAAATAATTTCTAATCCGCTCAATATCTGCCACTAGGTCTTGTGTAGTATTGTTGCGCAATTCAGCGTGAGGGGTAGAACGTCCGCAACCACGTTGATCAAATAAAATAATCCGATAATACTTTGGATCGAAAAATCGGCGTTGAAACGCCTCGCAAGCGGCACCCGGACCACCATGTAGAAACACCACTGGAAGACCATGAGGGTTACCGCACTCTTCAATCCATACGGTATGCAACTCATCCACTTTAAGTTGAAACTCGTGATACGGTTCTATGCTTGGATAGAGTTCAAGTAATTCCATACAATTTTTTTATTAGCGAAAAGCAAAAAAATCAGTCGCTTACAGCATCCTCGGCAATTGCGCCTGCATTGCTCTACTACATGCCATCCATGGCATTAACTGGCGCACCGGTTGA
>JAPUHH010000175.1 GCA_027297825.1 Gammaproteobacteria bacterium | reverse complement strand
GCGACCAAAGACAAGCAAGACAAGCAAGACAAGCAAGACAAGCAAGACAAGCAAGACAAGCAAGACAAGCAAGACAAGCAAACTAAAATTCTATATAAATCTCAACCATTTGCGCCAGATTGGTTGCTGACACAAAAATCTGAGTCATACACCATCCAAATAGTTGCATCTCCTAGTCAAGAAAATCTCACTGCATTTGCAGCAAAACATTTCAAGGACAAACAAACTGCCTACTACCAAAAAACAAGTCAAGACAAGCAATGGTTTATTTTAGTCTATGGCATTTACCCAACACGCAAAGAAGCCCTTACTGCAATTGAAGCATTACCCTCAAGCGTAAAGAAAAACCGTCCCTACCCATTGAAAATCAATAAAATTCAACACATCATTCGCCAATAAAGACGAAGTCGAATTTTGCAATATCCCTGCCCTATAGGGCTAAATCGACATTGAATGCGTCTATAGTCAGCCATATACTGGATAGCAGCATTGATCAAACTCACTTATAACAGGGCATGTCGTGTAACAAGTTGCAATATAGATCTAAATTGGAAACCTTTAGGCTCGTGCCGCAAAAGGTAATAGCTGCATTCAACAACCTCAATCGTTACATACTGCTTAGTCTTTAGTGTCTGCAAGAATCCCACAAGCCTTTATAGACGAGTTAATCACTCGTTCCGATATTGTTGAACTCATAGGTAGCTATGTACCACTAAAACAAAAGGGCAAAGAATATGCAGCTTGCTGTCCTTTCCATGATGAAAAAACACCCTCATTCACGGTGAGCTCCGAAAAACAGTTCTACCACTGCTTTGGCTGCGGTGCCCATGGCACAGCATTAGGGTTTTTAATGGAGTATGAGCACCTAGAATTTGTAGAGGCTGTTGAAACACTTGCACAAAATTCAGGCCTTGAAGTTCCTAGAGATGAAACTTCTTCAGCAATTAAAGCTGACTACCATGATCTATTTGCTCTACTTGAAAAAGCCAATGTGTATTATCAAAAAATGTTGCGCGAACATCCCAATGCAATTAATTATTTAAAAACTCGTGGTGTTAGCGGTGAGGTTGCCGCTAAATTTGGACTAGGATTTGCTCCAGATGGTTTTGATAAATTACTTAATCAATTTGACAACACAACAACTGAAGAGCAACTCATCAAAGCAGGCCTAATAAAAAAGAATGAAAAAGGTTATATATACGACCGCTTTAGAAACCGCGTTGTATTTCCAATCAAAGATCGTCGTGGCAGGGTAATTGGATTTGGCGGAAGAGTCTTAGGTGACGAGATACCTAAATACCTAAACTCTCCTGAGACCCCCGTATTTCATAAAAGTGATGCACTATACGGACTCTATGAAGCCCGCAAAGTAAAGGCAACAACGCAGTCTCTGCTAGTGGTCGAAGGTTACATGGATGTCGTCGCCTTGGCGCAACACGGAATTGAAAATGTTGTCGCCACCCTTGGCACGGCTACAACAAGGCAACATATCCAACAATTATATCGTTGCACCCAAGAAATAATATTTTGTTTCGATGGTGATCGCGCAGGACGAGATGCTGCTTGGCGTGCCGCTCAGCAAACTGTCCCCTTATTCAAAGATGGTGTTGAGGCAAAGTTTTTATTTTTACCACAAGGTGAAGATCCTGACAGCCTAATACGTGCACGTGGAAAAGAAATATTCTTACAATACAAGGAAGAAGGTGTACCTCTATCTACATTTATATTTGAAAAACTAAGCGAAGATATTGATGTTAGAACGCCAGCAGGAAAAGCAAGACTGGCCCAAATTGCAAAACCATTACTAGAAAAATTTCCGAATGGAGTATTTAAAAGATTAATTTTCGATGAGTTAGAAAAAAAAGTTGGTGCGCCTATACATTATAGCGTAATGACCACGCATCAAAATAAACTCAATCAGTCAAGACCATCATCGAATAAAGTAACTCCTGTACGCGTGGCCATCGCGGCGTTACTAAATAATCCATCCCTCGCAACTGATATTAACTCTGTTGCATTGTTAGTGACATCTTCTATACCGGGTGTAAAGCTCCTCGCCAAGATAATCACAATCTGGAATCAAGAACCTGAGCTCAGCATAGCGGCTTTACTAGAACGGTTTCGTGATCAACCAGAAGGGCAGCAGATTCAAAAACTACTGGCTTGGAATCCGCCTGAATTAGAAAATCCCAGACAGACTTTTAACGATGCAATGGAATGGATCTACCGAAAATCCAACAGCGAACGAATCCAAGAACTCATTGATAAAGAAAGCACTAACGGTCTAAATGAGGATGAAAGGCAAGAATTTAAGAACTTACTCCACCAGAATATGTCTTAAAAGCTATCTATATCAGTATTTTCTGATATACTTGCCGGTTACGCTCAACAAACCCTCCAGCACTTACAGAATGGTATCAAATGGACGAAGATCAGCAAACTAGTATTAAAACGCTCATCGCAAAAGGTAAGGAGCAAGGCTATCTTACTTATGCCGAGGTAAACGATCATTTGCCTAGCGGTATCGTTGATCCTGAGCAAATTGAAGACATTGTCAGCATGATTAATGACATGGGCATCACGGTCCATGAGCAAGCACCTGATGCAGACAGTTTATTGCTTTCCGACAAAACTGCTACCGATGATGATGAAGTTGCCGAAGAAGCGGCGGCTGCACTCGCCACCGTCGACAGCGAATTTGGTCGCACTACCGATCCTGTACGTATGTATATGCGTGAAATGGGTATTGTTAATTTGTTGACGCGTGAAGGTGAAATTAAAATCGCCAAGCGCATTGAAGATGGACTACGCCAAGTCTTATTTGCTATTGGGCACTATCCCGCCACTATCGAAAAATTATTGGCTTTTTACGCCAAGGTAGAGTCTGAAGATCTACGTTTAACCGATCTAATTACAGGCTTTGTGGATCCAAATGAAGATACCGATGCAATTCCTCCTCCAGCTGCACAAATTAGCCAGGCTAAAAAAGATGAGGCAACAGAGGATGAAGAAGAAATCGATACCGGTCCTGATCCCGAGGAAGCCCGTGCATTTTTTAAAGGCTTAGAAAAGTTATATAAAAAACTTTCTAACGAAAGTATAAGCAGCGACGCAAAAAAATTAGCCAAGGGGCGCGAAGTAGTCGCTGAAGAATTCACTATGATTAAACTCATACCAAAAGTAGTGGATATCCTTACCTCCGATGTTCGCAAAATGATGCATCGTATCCGCACACATGAACGACAAATCATGCAGATTTGTGTGCATGAAGCAAAAATGCCACGTGCAAAGTTTATTGAAACATTTTCAGACAATGAAACGGATCCAAAATGGCTAACCTCTCATACCAAGTCGCGCGCAAAATTTTCTAAAGCCTTATCCGACTTCAAGTACGTAATCGAAAAAGCACAAGTCAAACTTATTTCGATTGAAGATGAGACAGGCCTTACTATTCGTGAGATCAAAGACATCAATCGGCGCATGTCTATTGGTGAGGCGAAAGCACGTCGCGCTAAGAAAGAAATGGTTGAAGCAAACCTACGACTGGTTATTTCTATTGCCAAAAAATATACTAATCGCGGATTACAATTCTTAGACCTTATACAAGAAGGCAATATTGGCCTAATGAAAGCAGTCGACAAATTGCATTGTCACTTGGACTTCGATTTAGAGTTATGCGTAAAGTGGCAGACGTGCAAGAGCGAATTGATGCTACACGCCGAAAGCTTCAATATTGCATTTT
>JAPUHH010000174.1 GCA_027297825.1 Gammaproteobacteria bacterium | reverse complement strand
AGTAGTCATGCGCAAACTACTTGCTCAGATTGTTAAAGATACAACACCTGGCCCGGGAATGCGTCACCCACTAAACGAGCAAACGATTAAAGATATCCGCGATTGTTTTGGCTTAATTTCTGCGCGTGAACGCGAGCTTACGGGTAAAGCTGGCATTAAAAATAAGGACAGGCCTTATTTTATTGATGAGCCAAGAACTTCTACGGTAATCAAATTCCAACCGCGAAATAAGAAGCCTCGAAAAGATAAATAAGCTAGATCTTTAACCCTGCGCTAGTAGGTTAAAGCTTTCAGTTTCATCATTACGATGTCCTCCTCGCAACAAGATCAAACACTAATAAGCAAACATATTATGCGCATATTAGATGAGTGGGGCTTATCAGGAAAAGATACAATAAATATATTAGCATTACCTATTAAAACACGTACGCGTCATTTAGAACGATTTCGTGAAGGTGAGCCACTGCCCAATTCTCAAGTAGTCTTAGAGAGAATCGAGCATATTGCAGGGATTGCAGATGCATTACGCACCAGCTACCCGCGCAATGCACATATGGGAATTATTTGGATGCGCACACCTCACAAACGCTTCCAAAAACAAACTCCACTTCAGGTATTAGCTGAACGCGGCTTAAGTGGCTTACGCGCCGTACGAGCGGAGTTAGACTGCGTATTTGCATGGGATGAATCCCGCCCTAACTAAATTTATACAATGCTTAACTCATTAAACTTAGTTTATTCCATCAATGAGTAAAGCATGCTTATAATGTATCTGCCGATTAATTTCTTACCTTAGCCAATGGAACGATTAGCAGATATTAAAGTAAAACTTGACCCCGGCGTTGAGATCACGGCTGAGAATAAGTGTGGCTTTTGCACCAATTCATATTGTTGTACCTATATAACAGAAGAGCTCTCTACACCTAAAAGCAAAGATGAATATGAGCACATGCTCTGGCAAGTATCGCATGAAGGTGTTGAAATATATAAAGACGATGAAGGCTGGTGGATGATGGTATCTGGCCGTTGCACACATCTTCAAGATGACGGCGCTTGTGGAATTTATGATGTTCGACCACAAATTTGCCGTGATCACACCAATGACTATTGCGAATTTGATTCACCCGCAGAAGATGACTATGACTTGTACTTTCCTGATTATGAAACTTTGCTGAAATACTGCAAAAAACGCTTCAAACGTTGGAAACGCGGCTAATCGCTAACTGATTGGCATTATCTGCGAAAAATCAGATATTGCTTGATAATGCAAAGTATCCTGCTCTGGTTTTGAGCTGTCTGGTTGCTTGATGGTAATGAGATGTTGTATTCCAACAGCCTCAGCCGTCGCGAGAACCTCAAGATTATCATCTATAAATAGCGAAGTAGCTGGATCATAGGGCTCCACCTCCGCCAATTTATCCCAAAACGCTAGCTCTTCTTTTGAATACCCAAAGTCATGCGAAGAAACGATATTATCGAAATAACTCTCAAGCTGGACAGTATTCATTTTTATCGCAATGCTATCGCGGTGCGCATTTGTAGCTAATACAATACGTTTATTAAGACGTGAGAGTTTTGCTAGGAACTGCTTTGTGTTTGGAAATATTCGAATGCGGGCCGAGATTTCTTGCTTTAATGCAGGGATATCTAACTCAAGCTCATGTGCCCAAAAGTCCGTACAGTACCAGTCAAGAGTGCCTGCTTTACTTTGGTAGCGAGTTAGCAACTGCTGTTTAGCATCCTCTAGATCAACCCGATGTATCTGACTAAAGCGCAACGGCACATGCTCATGCCAAAAATAATTATCAAAACTTAAATCCAACAATGTACCATCCATATCCAGAATGACAGTGGTTACTTTTCCCCAGTCCATTGGTGTTTGCATAAGCCTGATAATCCTAAATAATCATTTAATTTATGAAAATAGATAATATACCGCTAGCAGAGCTCGTCAATCCAGTTTGTAAAATTGCAAAACAAGCGGGTTTAGAAATCATGAGGATTTATGAAGAAGGATTTGAGATTGAAGAAAAACAAGATAGTTCTCCATTAACCTCAGCCGACCTGGCATCGCATCGCCTTATAATTGACAGCTTACATGATCTCACCCCTAACATCCCCATTCTCTCAGAAGAATCTAGCGCAATCCCCTATAGCGAGAGATCTACATGGTCCAGTTATTGGCTCGTTGACCCTTTAGATGGAACCCGTGAGTTTATCAAAAGGAATGGTGAATTTACCGTAAATATCGCTTTAATCACGAATCAAACATCTAGCCTTGGTGTCGTTTATATACCAGTACAGGATATTTGTTACTTTGCTTCAAAAGGCCATGGCTCTTTCAAGCAAGAACAAAACAAACCTGCTAATCGAATCAAAATACGCAACTCGACGCCTAATAATATCCCAACGATATGCGGTAGCCGTTCTCATGCAGGTGAATCATTACGCGCACTGTTAACACGAATTGGAAAGCATGAATTAATTAGCATGGGCAGCTCGATAAAGATGTGCTTAGTGGCGGAAGGTACTGCTGACATCTACCCACGCTTTGGCCCTACTTCTGAATGGGACACTGCGGCGGCTCATTGTGTCGTAGAGGAAGCCGGCGGCATGCTCGTTGACACTGAACTAAAACCCTTGCGTTACAACACCAAAGATTCTCTATTGAACCCTTCTTTTATTGCTATTGGGGATCTAAATGATGCTTGGCGTAAAATTTTATCGTGTGATTAAGATAGTTCACTGACCTTACCAATTGCGCGAAGCACTCATGCGCTGAAATTTTAGAACGCTGGAAAAGATATCTTGAAGTACATGACTACCTGCAAATATCTTAAAATATAGAAGCAACCTTTAGCGCCAACCACCATCATGCTTGAAAACTAAAACGCTGGTAAATTTCCATCCAAAAACCAACTTTCAGCCTCTTCCAAATACCACCAATTTTGAGCATCTCGAATGGTTTTTAGTCTATTGCGTGTTTCAAAATAATAAGTAATTTCGGCATCAATCACAGCGCTTTTCTTATCTTCACTGACCACAACGGATTTAACCTCATATTCAACCACGCGCAAATCATTATAGTCATCTAGATTCACATCTTTTGGACTTTCATCCTGATGTCGAATCATATTCGCTGCCGCCTCGTATTCTTTCCAACGCAACAATCTCCCGTACAACCTTGACCTCTCGTCAAAGCTGTTTAGTGATTTTCGCTCTTGATGTGACGCACACCCACTTAGCCCACTTCCTATCAAACCGGCAAAGAAAATGGCGAAGATGAAATATTTATAGTTAAAAACCACTAGCTCACTAAATAGATTTAATTACAATAACGCAGCCTAATAAATAACTACGCGCCCCATCCCTGCAATACAATTTTACCAATTGTATGCCTGCTTTCAATTGCAGCGTGTGCAGTCTTTAAATTTTTGGCATTAATCGGCTCTAGCACTTTATTGACGGTGGTCTTTATCTTGCCCATGTCAATTAATTCTGCAACACGATTCAGTAGATGATGCTGCTCAATCATATCCTGCGTCTCATACATGGAGCGTGTAAACACAAACTCCCAAACAAAGGTTGCGCTTTTACTTTTTAATGCACCAAGGTCTACATCCGCAGCAGTCTCAACGATAGAACAAATCTTTCCCTGTGGGGCAATCACACTTGCCATAGATTGCCAATGCTCATCGGTATCATTGAAACATAAAATGAAATCATAGCCCTCTATACCAAGCTTGCTAACTTGCTTAGGAATATCCAAGTAATGGTTAATAATATGGTCGACGCCCAATTCTTTACACCACTTACGTGATTCGGGGCGCGAGGCAGTAGAGGTAACCGTAAGTTTTGCAACTTGCTTGGCAAATTGCGTTGCAATAGAACCAACTCCACCAGCGCCACCTAAAATTAGTATCTGCTTGCCCGCATCTGCACCATTATCATCTACATTTAAGCGATCAAAGAGTGCTTCCCAAGCCGTAATGCTGGTTAGCGGCAATGCAGCAGCTTGCGCATAATCTAATTTTTTTGGCTTATTGCCTACAATACGTTCATCAATACTATGCAATTCACTATTGCAGCCAGGCCGAATAAAACTACCCGCGTAGAATACTTCATCGCCGGCTTTAAAAAGACTCACTTCCGACCCCACCGCTTCAACTACACCTGCAGCATCCCAGCCTAAAATTCGTGCACTTTCCTCAACTTTGTCTTGGGGTGCTCGCATTTTGGTGTCGACAGGATTGACAGCAATCGCATGCACCTTAACCAACAGCTCTCTTGCCTTAGGCTGCGGCTGGTCGATCTCTAAATCAAGCAAAGCTTCCACTTGGTCAATAGGAAGATATTTATATAACCCGACCGCTTTCAATCTTATTCTCCATCTTTGTGACTAAAATTTATCATGCCAACTTACGCATGAAGTATATGCTGATATGCCTAACCATATCATTTTCCAATATAGATAATGAAGACAAATAGATGAAAGCCGTATACTTTTGCTGCCCAATACTAGAAATTAAAAATCTATCTAATATGAATTGGCATTACTCATTCAAAAAAGGTGCGCAATGAAGAGGAGATAGCCAAATTTACTTAATACAAGCTACCGTAAACTCTACCCATCTATCTTTGATTAATGAATGTCTTAAAATACAAGTATTGACTTTAGTTACGGTTGGTGCATTTACTCAAGTTCTTGGCGATGTGAAGACACAACCACCTCCAATCCATGAAGAACAGGCCCTCAAATTTATTTGCCCACACATTAAAGGTGAATACTCAACTGATCTCAATAATGAGATATCAGAGGTTTAAAATAATATCTGCCCTAACTGCGGCTCGTCAAACTTTGAGAGCCGGCTACCAAGCCAATTCCGAAATTATTATTTGCAATTATTGCATTAAGTATTGCTATTATATTTCCAATTAGAGCAAACAAACACGAATGTATGCAATGTTCTAAAAAAATAGGCTTATTAACGAATGATCGATTTTGGCCGACAGTATCTCGTTTAACTGACGATCCTCGCTCACAGTGCTGCAGACAAGACTATGTATTAATTGTGCACGCAACGCACCAAGTGTTTGGTGTGTTGGATCCTCATCATTTTATCCTTTTTGCAAATGGGAGGTTTAGATTTTAAATCTGCAACATAGACAGTTTTGTGAAGTCTACTTCAGGTGACAAATTTTCTGCTCGCAGAGAAAAACATTCAAATTATTTGCTCGGCACCTCAATAAGTTGTTCGGTGTTATCTGGCAACTTACTTGGAATTTGAAAACCTGCTGCGGATGGAAATTCAGTTATCGACTCGTAACGTAATATCTGAAAACGTGTTACTAAACCCATTTTGGAGCGCTTATCTTTTCCAGCTTCTTCATTCTTATGCTATGCAGCAACCAGTGAAATAACCTGTGAATGTTCCGGAAAATTTTTTCGCTTTTCCTGCGGCGGCTTCTAAACTTGAACTATGAAATACTGCTTGAAAACCCACAATGTCGTTTTGCGCTTGTTCAAACATTTGAGCAGTTCAATTAATTTTTTGTTCGTGCTCATCTGCTGAAAAAGGTTCTTGGCCATAGTAACAAACGACAGAGACCTCACAAGATTTAGCAGGTGAAATGAAGCGACACAAAATATCATTGATGTTTGGAGAGATACATCCAGGTGCTTAGAACCGAGTCAGGATTCAAAGACATGCTGTCGATTCCCTGGTCAATCAACCATTTGGCAAAATCAGAATAATCAGAAGGCCCTTGCCCACAAATCCCTACATACTTATTTGCTCGCTTACAAGCTTGGATGGCCATACTAATCAAATATTTTACGGCCTCATTTCGCTCATCAAACATTTCCGCTACTAATTCTGAGTCACGATCCAGCCCAAGTGTCATCTGCGTTAAATCATTTGAGCCTATTGAGAATCCGTCAAAATACTCTAAAAACTGTTCCGCTAGTATTGCATTCGAGGGAATTTCACACATCATAATGACTTTGAGACCATTTTTACCGCGCACTAAACCATGCTTTTGCAATAACTCAATAACCCGCTTCGCTTCATCAAGTGTGCGCACAAACGGCACCATGATTTGCACATTAGTAAACCCCATTTCATCCCGCACCTTGCGCAAAGCCCTACACTCCATTTCAAAACATGGCGCAAACATTTCAGACAAATATCGTGAGGCGCCACGGTAACCTAGCATAGGGTTTTCTTCTACAGGCTCGTATAAATTTCCACCTAATAAATTTGCATATTCATTAGATTTAAAGTCAGACAAGCGCACAATTACAGGCTTTCCCTCAAAGGCTGTGGCAAGTGTTGCAACACCTTCACTCACCTTGCCTACAAAAAAAGTAACCGGATCAACATAAGCTGAAATACGTGCAGCAATAGCTGTTTTAAGATCATTTGAAATCGAGTCAAAATCAATAAGTGCACGCGGATGCACCGCAACCATTTTATTAATCACAAATTCTAAACGCGCTAAACCTACCCCCGCATTTGGAATTTGAGAATGCGAAAAAGCACGCTCGGGGTTACTCACATTCAGCATTATCTTGCACGGTATCTCTGGCATCTTGTCGACTTGAATTTTATCCGCCTCAAATTCAAGTCGCCCTGCATACACGTAGCCAGTGTCGCCTTGCGCGCAAGAGACGGTAACATCTTGGCCATGTTGTATCGCTGTTGTAGCATCGCCACTCCCAACAATCGCAGGCACACCCAGCTCACGTGCAATGATGGCAGCATGGCAGGTACGACCACCGCGGTTAGTAACAATGGCTGCCGCACGCTGCATGACTGGCTCCCAATCTGGGTCAGTCATATCAGTTACTAACACCTCTCCCGCTTGAAACTGTTCAATTCCTTTAAGCGAAGGAATGATGCGCGCAGTCCCTACACCAATACGTTGCCCAACACTTCTACCCGTTACAATGGCTTTCGAATGCGTGCTTAAAGAATATTTTTCAATAGTCTTGTGCTCATGGCTTTGTACTGTCTCGGGTCGTGCTTGCACAATATAAAACTTTTGATCGATTCCATCTTTGGCCCATTCAATATCCATGGGTCGCTTATAATGCTTTTCAATCAGCAATGCTGTGCTAGCCAAACTCTCAACTTCCCCATCGGATAAACAAAAAATATTTTGCTGATCAACATCAACATTTATGGTATCTACTCCGCTAGCGTGAGTATTGATAATCATTTTTTGAGCCTTACTTCCACATGTGCGCCCAACGATTGCCCGCTGCCTACGCTGTAACGCACTCTTTGCTACATAAAATTCATCCGGGTTAATCTGACCTTGCACAATGGTTTCTCCCAAACCATAACTTGCGGTAATCAATATGACATCACGAAACCCTGACTCAGTATCTAAGGTAAAGATAACACCACTCGAAGCTAAGTCACTGCGTACCATCTGCTGAATCCCGACAGACAATAATACATCAGCATGTGCAAAACCTTGATGCACTCGATAAGCAATGGCTCGATTATTAAATAACGAAGCAAATACTTTTTTAATGGCGACAAGCACGTCCTCAAGCCCACATATATTTAAATAACTCTCTTGCTGGCCAGCAAAGGAGGCCTCAGGCAGGTCTTCAGCAGTGGCAGAAGAACGTACCGCAACTGCAACATTTGGACGCACTTGTTTTTCTAGTGCATGATAAGAGTTCGTAACTGCTGCTTGCAACTCATTGGGTAAGGGTGAATCCTGCACCCAACTACGAATTTTCTCTCCCGAGTTAGAAAGTTGTGCAATATCATCAACGTTTAACGCATCTAATTCCTGCGCAATTTTCTTTTCCAAATTATTTTGCGCCAAAAATATTTGAAAAGCTTCAGCCGTAGTTGCAAATCCACCTGGAACACATACGCCTGCCGAGCTAAGATGTTGAATCATTTCACCGAGAGATGCATTCTTACCACCAACCTTTGGCAAGTCATGCGCGCTGAGTTCAGCAAGGTTGATTACATATCGATTCATGTTGAGAGTATTTTTATATGGCCAACAAGAAAATTCAAAAAGTATTTTTTATTTCAGACAGCACAGGCATTACCATTGAGTCTTTAGGTCAATCTTTATTTACACAATTTCCAACTATTCAGTTTGAACAAAAAGTTTTCCCATTTATCTCAAACAAAAAAGAAACAGAGCAAGTTATTTCTCACATACAAGAAATCTCTTCTCAAGACAATAATCCACCACTTGTTTTCACTAGTCTAGCTAATGAAGACCTTAAAAATTTATTTGCATCTAACAGCATTACAGTTTTTGATATTTTCTCAAGCTTTATTCCTGCAATGGAAACACATCTCGCCTCAACAGCATCTCATGTAATTGGTGTAACACATGGTGTCGGCAGTACCTCCAAATATGTCCAAAGAATTGAAGCACTAAATTTCGCATTAAGTCATGACGATGGCATGAGAGTGAATGACTTGGAAAATGCAGATATTATATTAGCGGGTGTATCTCGCTGCGGCAAGACGCCCACCTGTCTGTATCTTGCAATGCACTACAATTTAAAAACAGCAAACTATCCATTAGCCGACGCAGACTTTCAAAGCCCGTCTTTACCGCAAGCCATTGCTTCATAGAAAGAACGTATGTTAGGCCTTACCATTTCACCACCGCAACTATGCAAGATCCGTGAAGAACGAAAACCAAATAGCAAATATGCGTCACTCACACAATGCAAGTATGAGGTGGCTAGGAGTGAGACCATATTTAATACCTCTCGACTACCCTATTTAGACACTACAACGACCTCAATAGAAGAAATTGCCACCAGCATCATTCAACGATTGAATATAAAAACCTTAGGTAAATGGTAGATTGCTAATAATTCGCCTACTCAAAGTGTAAGCTCGGCATGTGTATTTTGATGCAAGTAAATGGCACAAGCGACCCGCAAAAAAGATGAGAAGTTTTTTACTTCTTGATGTGTGGCCAAAATCTCATCATAGAGCACATTAATAAATTGCGACACACTTTGGCCATCTCCTTCTGCCATTTGACCCAGAATTTCCCAAAATTCATTTTCCAGACGAATACTGGTTACACAACCTTGAATACGGATTGAACGACAATCAGTGTCGTATCGATTTTGTGAAGCACTTGCATATATCTGAGACATACCTGTATATACCTTATCAAGTTAAAGGTTATATTTACTACTTAATAATTCCATTTATAGAGTAAAACTTATTCTTCGACAAGAAGAAACATCATGCCTTTAGTAAATATCGTTTAAGTGTTGACACAAGTATCTTAAAACTGAAAGTAACGTCGCTAGTAGTATCCCTTTACTACCTATTGACTGAATAGATTTTTATACTTATCAATCAGTCTGGACAATAAAAAACAAAAGGGCCGTCATGGCGAAAGTCATTCATTCTATGATCCGCGTATTAGACGTTGAAAGATCCAAACAATTTTATGGGCAAGCATTTAATCTAAAAGAAAAACGCTATTTAGATTTTGACGACTTTGCGCTCGTTTACTTAGGCAACGACGAGAATGATTTTGAAATAGAGCTTACGCTTAACAAGGATCAAAAAGATGCTTATACACATGGCAATGGTTACGGACATATTGCAGTGTGTGTTGACGATATCGATACGGAACATGCGCGTATTAAAGCGCTTGGCTACGAACCACAAGATATTGTTACTTTTAGTCCCGGTGGTGAACTACTCGCAAAATTTTTCTTCATTAAAGATCCCGATGGATACGAAATAGAAGTCCTGCAAAGGCACGGTGCATATCAATAAAATAACCGCCTCAAAAAAATTCCAATAAACCAAACTGAGGCAACGGAGGGAGAAACTATGTTAGACCTTGATCTAACGCGTCGCAACTTTCTAAAAACTAGTGGCACAGTACTAATAGGAACATTAGCAAGCAGTTCAGGTGTACTCAGCATGTTAGCGCCTAGCCAAACATGGGCCCTAGAACTCACTAAGCTTGATAAGCCGATTGGCCAATCGCTACTACAAGCCACCCGACATATCTTCCCCCATGCAACGCTAGATGATGCCGTGTATGCATTCGTCGTAAAGGATTTGGATGTTGCCGCAGCCGGTGATGACGCCGTGGCTAAATTACTTACTGATGGCGTCGCCACACTTAACGCCGGTGCTGGAGGAGATTGGCTAGCAGCGGATAACGATAAACAGTTCGTGGTGATTGAAAAAATGGCAGGCAATGAATTTTTTGAAAAGATTCGTGGCACTGCCGTAGTTTCTCTTTATAACAATGAATTGGCATGGGCCCATTTTGGCTACGAAGGCGACGCATGGAAACATGGTGGCTACCTAACACGTGGCTTTAATGATTTGAAGTGGTTACCCGACCCACCCGCAGATGCAAGCCCACCTGCATTTTCAACATCATAATAATTAAGGAGAAACAATCATGGCTAAATATGATTTAAAAGATGACGGTGTTGTTGTAATTATCGGTTCTGGTGCAGGCGGGGGCACACTTGCCAATGAGTTATGCCAAAAAGGTGTACAAGTCGTTTTACTGGAAGCTGGGAAACACGAATCCAATGACAGTTTTGTTAATGATGAATGGTCTTCATTTGGACAAATAACATGGCTAGATTCACGCAGTTCTTCTGGCAGCTGGCGTGTAGGTAAAGATTTTAATGGCCTACCCGCGTGGATCTGTAAAACTGTTGGCGGCTCTACCACCCACTGGGCAGGCGCAAGCTTACGCATTCAAGATCACGAATTCAGAGTAAAAACTGAATATGGAGATATCGATGGCGCAAACCTTTTAGATTGGCCATTAACCCTAAAAGATCTAGAACCCTATTATGCAAAAGCCGAGGACAAGATGGGTGTTACCCGCACCCATGGCATCCCTGGTTTACCCGGCAACAATAATTTCAAAGTAATGCATGCTGGTGCAACGAAACTCGGCTACAAAAACTGTAATACCGGGCGCATAGCCATTAATAGTCGACCACGTGATGGACGCGCCTCCTGTATACAACTTGGGTTTTGTTTCCAAGGCTGTAAGTCCGGTGCGAAGTGGTCCACGCTAGTGGCAGAAATTCCAAAGGCTGAAGCTACGGGCAAACTTGATCTTCGTCCACAATCACATGTACTAAAAATAGAACATGGCAAGTCCGGTAAGGTTACAGGTGTTGTGTATGCGGATGCAGAGGGTCACCAACATATGCAAAAAGCACGCGCAGTATGTGTTGCAGGTAATTCCATTGAAACACCTCGCTTGTTGTTAAACTCTGCTAGCAATCAATACAAGGAGGGACTGGCAAACTCTTCAGGACAAGTTGGCAAAAACTATATGCGTCATATGACCGGTTCGGTATATGCCTCATTTGATGAACCTGTGCATATGTGGCGTGGCACTACAATGGCCGGCATCATTTCCGATGAATCCAATAATGACCCGAAACGTGGCTTTGTTGGCGGGTATGAAATGGAAACGCTAGCATTGGGTCTACCCTTCATGGCGGCATTCTTAGATCCAGGCGCCTGGGGTAAAGATTTTACTGCAAAGATGGACGAATACAGTCACATGGCAGGAATGTGGCTAGTCGGAGAAGATATGCCACAAGAGTCTAATACCATATCACTACATGCAAATAACAAAGACCAACATGGCATGCCGACGCCAGATGTACATTTTGATGATCACCCAAATGACATTGCCATGCGCGAGCATGCATTTAAGCAGGGTTCTGCGGTCTATGCTGCCGCCGGCGCTAAAGAAAACTACTTAGTACCGCCATACCCATCCACGCATAATTTAGGTACTTGCCGTATGAGTGCTAAAGATGCAGACGGTGTATGTAATGCACATGGTCAAACACACGATATCTCTAACCTGTTCATTTCAGATGGCAGTCAGTTTACTACTGGCGCAGCAGAGAACCCAACCTTGACTATTGTCAGTCTTGCAATTCGACAAGCGGATTTCATGGCTAAGCAAATGAGTGAAAAAGCAATTTAAATAATTAACTTGCTAGTAAATAAAAAAGCCTACTTGCGGAGACTTTTCTTTTTCTGGAAATTAATGCTTAATCACACTAGGTGGCGCCAAACAAAAGCAATACAAAACTTAACTTTATATGGTTAGGTTACATTTTTCTTTTTACGCTGTATGCTATTTACGCGCATCTGTTGACATTCTCATCCATTTGCACTGCAGATAGCACCAAGCCGAATTGATTCATGCTGCCTTGATGTTGCTCATCACGATACGCCCGCATGTTTAATGTTTAGCTTGCATGATTTCGCGAAATTGCACGGCTTGTCCTTCCGTAAGATCTGATTTCTATTGTCACTGTTATTACCTCTGCCCTCTGAACATGCAAATGCACAATAAATATGGCTAAAATGCGAATTGTTTACAAAATAGCATGATCTACTATGCAAATTCTAACTTATAGCCCACTCCATATACTGAACGAATAATGTCTTCGCCGTTATTAATTACAGAGAGTTTTTTCCTGAGTTTTTTGATATGGCTATCGATGGTCCGATCGCTAACAATTCGATGGTCATCATAAATGCAGTCCATGAGTAAAATGCGAGAATAAATATGCCCCGGATCACTTAATAAAATTTGTAATAATTTAAATTCAACCACAGTTAACTCGGCCTGTTGCGAATTAACTTCCGCCGTATAGCGCGTCTCATCTAACTTCAACGGCAATTGCTCCGCTGTGTTGCCATTTTGTGTTCTGCGTAAAACTGCCTTCACCCGCGCAACCACCTCGCGCGGACTAAAAGGCTTACAAACATAGTCATCTGCGCCCAAATCAAGTCCTAACAATCGATCCACCTCTTCAACACGAGCGGTAATCATAATGATAGGCACGTTGGAACATGCTCGTATCTCTTTACAGATTTCCATACCATCACGATTTGGCAACATAACATCAAGCAACACTACGCATGGTTGATCTCGGATAAACGCTTGCTTTGCCAGTGCACCATCATTAATAACCACCGTCGCAAAACCTGACTGCTGCATATAATCTGCAAGTAACTCGGCGACCTTCGCTTCATCTTCTACTATAAGTACGGTTTGAGCCATTATTTAGGTCTTTGAGTTTTTTGGCATAACAATAAGTATACATATACCACCGAATCTAGACGGAGTTGCCTCAATAGTTCCTTGATGAGCATGGACAATATTTTTACAAATAGACAACCCGAGTCCGGTCCCACCTAACATACGATTACGAGAATTATCTACCCGATATAAGCGTTCAAATAATTTAGGCAAGTCATCTTTATTCACACCCGGCGAAGAATCTTGAAATTTAATACACAAATTATCGTTTTGATCTGTAAGCTCGATGTCTAATTTCCCTCCTGCATCGGTATAACGTAAAGAATTGAATATTAAATTGCTAAACAGCTGATGTAATCGCCGGGGATCTGCAAATATTTGAAAATCGGCATGCGGGGGTTTGTCGAAAGTTACCGTGAGACTATTTTTAGCGATTTCATCTTGGTAAGCCTCAATGGCTTCGCTTAACACAATGCAAATATCAGTATTAATTTTTTTATAACTAAGCGCGCCTACATCAGAAAGTGAAAGTTCATACAAATCATTTACAATCGTTTGCAACTGCAGTGTTTCAGTATGCAATGAATCGAGCATATTTGGAGACATTTTATGCACTCCATCTTTTATTGCTTCTATTTCTCCACGCAATATTGTAAGTGGCGTGCGTAACTCATGAGAGATATCTGCAATCCATTGCCTTCTAGATTTTTCATTATTCTCTAGAGTTGCAGCTAAAATATTAAAATCATTCGCTAACTGACCAAGCTCATCTTTTGTATTTACATTAAGACGCTTACTGTATTCACCAGCAGTAAGCGCGCGCGCGCCTGAAACCAATGCTTTAATAGGATTAACAAAACCTTTTGCTAACCAAATTGCCAGCAAAGCAGATAACACAAGCACACCTAGAGCGCTGTATTGAATCGTTTGTATTAGCTGTTTGGTAAAACTTAACCCTAGTTCATCTCGAATTTCTGTTGTAGGATTTAAACTAATATAACCAACCGTCGTACCGGCAACTTGTAAGGCAAGCTCTATTGCATCTGCGCTCGCTTTATAACGACTAATAATTACACTTCGATCGGCATCTAATAATCGAGTGCGCCATAGACCTCCAGAGTATGTATGTGACTTCGGGCCTTTTAACTGCGAAGACTCACTAGTTCCCAAGCCGATCTTTGTTTCAGTTTTGCGATGCATATGTTTACGCAATAAATTGCGCCATGCTCTAGGATTACTAGCAATCGAATTCCAACTTTGTTCAACTTCGTATAATTCTTCTAAATCAAATTTAAGACTCGCGAGCGCGGCTGTTTCGGTATCATTTAGATAACTAATAAAACCTCGCTCCAATGCCATCTTACTAAAAAAGACCATGCTTACTAGAATGACCAAACTTAACAAGAAAATAGTGACGAATAATTTGTAACTAAGTTTAGTCAATTGCGCTTCTCACATTTTAAAATATATAAAACTATAACAATGGATGCAGTTGGACTTGATGCAATTCCTCCAGTTTCCTTAATATTTGCATAAACACTCTGTAAAACAGACATCAAGGAATAAATACGAATTTTTATACAAACTGATTTAACAATTAGCGCAATCTGTAAAATTTTAACCAAACTCATCCTTGCTAAAGTATATAAATATATTTTATTAGAGACATAAGAATAACCGACAAACCATGGGCCATACAGATTAAAACTAAAAAATAATTAATGAGACACATAAAATATATTTTGATTAATTTCTATTTTGTATCACTAAACTTTTACATGATTATTTTATATACACATTTGCTAATCTCTTTTGTACGCAACACAGTGGATCATGCATAATAAGCGCATGGTTATAATTTATCTGGTACTTTAGTTATTTTTATAAGCAATATTGTCTAATCAGGTTAGACGAAGAAGGCAATTAACAATTAGAATAATTACCTTACTATTCGAATTAAGCATTTATAAAAAACAAAATCGAATCTTTATTTCTGCAACTAGAACATAAAGGTACCGAACTAAATAATAATAAAATATTGATGCACACATTCGAAAGTATGTATTGATAAAACCAAACCCAGGAACTGCAATAAGGGGTTCTCATGAAAAGTAATTACTACCTAGCACCTAGTTTAACTAGCACACAGCAAATATCTGATGACCTACACGAAGTGGGAATAAAGGATTGGTTTCTACATGTCATCAGTAAAGACGAAGCCGGACTTAACAAAGAGCACATTCATTCTAGTAATTATTTAGAAACTTTAGATTTAATTCGTGATGGAGGCATCGGAGGCTTAATCGGCTTTATATTCGGCGTATTTGCTGCAGGTGCGTTGATGTTTTTCAAGCCATTCGGCCCAGACATGCCAGAGTTTATCTACCTCATAGTAATAGCGGTACTTACCTTGTTTGGGATATGGGAAGGTGGTCTTGCCGGAGTTGCTTGTGAAAACAGAAAATTAGCCAAATTTCACGACGACCTAGAAGATGGTAAGTATTTAATCCTAATTTACACCTGGAAAAAGCAAGAAGAAGATGTAAAAAATATGATGGCTAATAAACATCCCGAAGCCCTATTGGTCGCGACGGATATCCAATATTTCAACCCGTTCTGTCCTTTAAAGAGGATATAATTTGCGCCACAATTTAACCTACAAGGAGTACCCATCCGTGAGCGCAACAATTACCGCAGTTCGAAGCCAAGCCAATGATTTCATCGAGCTGTGTAAACCACGCATTGCATTATTAGTCCTAGTGACTACATTTTCTGGAATGTGGTTGGCTGGCAATGGCGTTGTCGCCATAGACCTCATCATCGCCACTCTTATCGGTACAGGCCTTGCTGCAGCAGCAAGTGGCGCACTTAATAATTATGTTGATCGAGAAGTGGATAAAAAAATGGCACGTACACGCATGCGTGCATTACCCTCCTCGCGTCTACATCCTCAACAAGCATTATGGTTAGGTGTAATGCTTAGCTTATGGTCGTTCGCCATACTCTTTTATTTAGTTAATCCTTTAACCGCGTTCTTAGCAGCTGGAACAACATTTTTCTATGTAGTGATTTATACCATCTGGTTAAAACGTTCTTCATCTTTATGCACAGAAATTGGTGGAGTGGCCGGCGCAATGCCGCCGGTGATTGGCTGGGCTGCTGTAACAAACAGCATCGGCTGGCCCGCATTAGTGATGTTTGCAATTATGTTCATCTGGCAACCGCCACATTTTTGGGCATTAGCACTGCTGCGCGTGGATGAATACCGTCAAGCCAATTTAAAAATGCTACCTGTGACCCATGGAAGTCGTGCAACTAAATTCCGCATGTTGCTCTATACCATCGCCTTACTACCTGCAAGTGCTGCCATGTACTGGTTACAACTTGTAGGGCCAACATACTTAATACTAGCGTTAGCATTAGGGCTTGTTTATTTAATCTTAACCATAGATTTTGCTCGCAAACCCATTACCCATCAAAGCACGCGTAGATTATTTGGATTTTCAATATTGTACTTACTGGGTTTATTTACTTTGATATTTGCGGATTGTCAGTGCAATAGTGGAGTCGTGTGAAACTACGGGCTAGCTACAAATTAGGTTTAGTTTAAAAACCATGCCTTAATATATTAGGAATCTTAAATATGGCTATCGCCATTATAATAATTTTATTAGTGATTGGATCCGTCATATTTCATTTTATGAGTCCATGGTACTTTACAGAATTAGCTTCTAATTGGGGTGCTATTGATGCGACTGTAACGATTACTTTTGTAGTGTGTGGAATCGTCTTCGTTGCCACCAACTTATTTATGGCCTACTGCATCATCCGCTTTCGAAACAAGAGTAAAGATCAACGCGCTAAATACGAGCCCGAAAATAAAAAATTAGAAGGCTGGCTCATCGTAGTCACAACTATTGGTGTTGTAGCGATGCTTGCACCAGGATTAATTGTTTGGGGAAAATTCGTATCACCACCAGAAAATGCCGCAATTGTTGAAGCGATTGGCCAACAGTGGCAATGGAGTTTTCGTTTCCCTGGCGAAGATGGCGAGTTAGGAAAGGTCGATGCAAAAAAAATTAATATCGACAACCCGTTCGGCATGAATGATGAAGATCCGTATGGACAGGACGACATTCTAATTGCTGGCAATGAAGTACACATTCCACTCGGTCAGCCGGTAAAATTTTTACTGCGTTCTAAAGACGTACTGCACAATTTTACGGTACCGCAATTCCGCGTAAAGATGGATCTGGTACCTGGTATGGTGCCATGGTTATGGCTAACACCCACGCGCACTGGTACTTTTGAAATACTTTGTGAAGAGCTTTGTGGCATCGGACATCACACCATGCGCGGTAAAGTGGTCGTTGAAGAAGAGGAAGATTTCCAAGCCTGGTTAGCGCAACAACCCACCTATGCGCAGTTATCCGCACAACAACCTGGAGATGCTGTAACAGGCAAGGCTTTATATGCGGTTTGCAGTGCGTGCCACGGTTTAGAGGGTGAAGGCAATCAAGCACTAAATGCACCCAAAATTAGCGGCCAAGAAGACTGGTATATAAAACGACAACTTAGCTATTTTAAACACGGCATCCGTGGAGCTAATCCGCAAGATACCTTTGGGCAACAAATGGCGCCGATGGCAGCAACTCTTGCAGATGAAACCGCAATAAACAATATCGCCGCCTACATTCAAAGCTTACCCGATAAACCTGCAACACAAACTGTGTCGGGTGATGCGCGTAACGGCAAAAAACTCTATGTCACTTGCAGCAAGTGCCATGGCAAACAAGCTAAAGGTAAGTGGGCAGTAAATGCTCCAAGAATTGCAGGTATGAGTGACTGGTATATGGCCACACAACTGAAGAACTTTAAACAAGGCATTCGCGGCGCTCATCCGCAAGACGTAACCGGAAGACAGATGGAATCGATGGTGCTTAGCTTAAATGATGAAAAAATCGATGACCTCATCGCGTACATTAACACTTTATGAAATCTAACGTTAATACAGATTTTTATATTTGAAGAAAAGATTTAACCTAGGATGATTTAAAGAAAACTAATTTAGTAGCACAAGTAGAGTAACGAGGAGATTGTAATGGCACATGTTGCATTAGCCGATAAAGGACAAGAACTTTCCCATCCAAAAACATGGGTTGGCATGTATGTCTGGAGCCAGGATCATAAAGTAATCGGTATACAATATATCATTACCGCCATTGCGGTAGGGCTTATCGCGCTGGTGTTATCCGCCCTCATGCGCTTGCAATTAGGCTTTCCCGGAGTATTCACTTTAATCCAACCCAACGAGTACTACCAAGCTGTCACCATGCACGGCATGATCATGATTATCTTCATGCTCACAGCATTTTTCCTCGGTGGCTTTGGCAACATCTTGATCCCACTCATGGTCGGTGCTCGCGACATGGCCTTCCCATATATGAATATGCTCAGTTACTGGGTGTATTTACTTTCTGTTCTCGTGCTATGCGCTAGCTTCTTTGTACCGGAGGGACCAACGGGGGCAGGCTGGACACTATATCCACCGCAAGCCATTACCGAAGGAACGGCCGGCTCGGACTGGGGAATTATTTGCATGACCGTAGCCCTCGGTTTATTTGTAATTGCCTTCACCATGGGAGGACTTAATTACGTCACCACGGCATTCCAGGCGCGTACGCGCGGCATGAGTTTGATGCGCGTGCCTTTATCGGTTTGGGGCATTGTCATGGCAACAATTTTAGGATTATTAGCATTCCCAGCATTGCTAGTCAGTGTCGTTATGATGACGCTAGATAAAACCTTAAACACAAGCTTTTTCATACCTGCCATTTCATCATTTGGCGAAAGCACTGGTCAAGAGGGTGGCAGTCCCATTCTCTTTCAACACCTGTTTTGGTTCTTTGGACACCCCGAAGTGTATATCGTAGCGTTACCCGCCTTCGGCATCGTTTCAGATTTAATTAGTACGCATGCGCGGAAAAATATCTTTGGTTATCGCATGATGGTTTGGGCGTTAGTCGCCATTGGTGGCTTAAGCTTTATTGTCTGGGCTCACCATATGTATGTAAGTGGTATGAATCCTTACTTTGGTTTTTTCTTTGCAACGACCACGCTAATTATTGCAGTACCCACCGCAATTAAAGTCTACAACTGGATACTCACCCTTTGGGAAGGCAATATTCACCTTACAGTACCGATGCTGTTTGCCATCGGTTTTATATTCACGTTTATACATGGCGGGATAACAGGTTTATTCTTAGGAAATGTGGTGGTGGATGTGCCACTGTCAGACACCTATTTCGTGGTTGGGCATTTCCATATGGTAATGGGAGTTTCGCCCTTCTTAGTTTTATTTGGTGGAATCTATCACTGGTATCCAAAACTTACCGGCCGCTTACTGAATGACACCATGGGTAAGATTCATTTCTGGGTGACATTCCTAGGCACCTACGCCATCTATTTACCCATGCATTACATTGGAATTCTCGGTGTGCCGCGCCGCTATTATGCCATGGGTACAACAGAGTTTCTTCCAGATTCTGTGGCCACCGTAAATGCCAGTATCACTATTGCAGCATTGATCGTAGGTACCGTGCAGCTATTGTTCATCGTTAACATCGTCTGGAGCCTGTTCAAAGGCAAACAAGCTGGTAGTAATCCATGGCGTGCCACGACTTTAGAATGGCAAACCCCAGATACACCTCCCAAACATGGCAACTGGGGTCCAGAACTTCCAATAGTATATCGCTGGGCATACTCCTACAGCGTACCTGGGGCAAAGGAAGACTACATTCCACAGAATGAAGTGCCAAGTGAAAATTCTAAGCACGAAGAGAGCACCTAGAAGTGACTGCGACCCTTATCGTTTTAGCCGTGATCATGGGCGGCGTGGTGTTTTGGCTCATACGCCAAACTATCAACGTACAACCCTGGGCCAAAGAAGGAATAATTGGTAACGATCACGGGGGTGGAGCGTTCTCTATTCCTCCTGCAAAGGTTGGTTTACTGGTATTTCTTGCCGTTGCCACATCATTGTTTTCGCTTTTTTTTAGCGCTTACTTTCAGCGCATGGATTTTGGCGATTGGCGCCCTGTACCCGAACCAGGAATATTGTGGTTCAACACTGCTTTGTTGGTTGTGGGAAGCGTCTTGTTTCAGCGCGCGCGCAATGCGGCCATTCGCAACCAAGTTAGTGGCGTGAAATCCAATTTATTGTTTGGCGGT